>JBAWFY010000583.1:0-11283 GCA_049592335.1 Occallatibacter sp. | reverse complement strand
ACCACCACCGCACCATGATCACGGACGTATCGTCTTGTATCAGGGTGTGAGTTCACTCACGCCGCAAAGGGCTAAAAAGGAGTCGGGGCTTCAGCCCCTGCCGTGGCAAGACCCGTCCGCCACGCGCCGCAGCAAAACACACTCAGCTCCGCGCGCACATTCTTTGCCACCACAAAAACCCATGCCGGCCGGCGCCTCGTGCAATCCGAACGCAATGCAAACCTCCTCATCGAAGTTCTCCGTTCCTATATGGCCGCGGGCAAATTCCAAATCCACGATTTCGTCGTCATGCCCGATCACATCCATCTGCTTTTGACCGTCCATGCAAATACGACAATTGAAAAAGCCATGCAATTGATCAAGGGCCGTTTCTCGTATCGTTTGAAGCACGAGTGCGGCTATCTGGGAGAAGTCTGGCAGGTCGGCTTTTCCAAATCGCGAGCCGACGACGCATCCAGCTTCGAGCGCCATCGTGCATACATCGCGCAAAATCCCGTAAAGGCAGGTTTGGCCGAGCGTCCCACCGAATATCCCTACTGCTACACCTATCTGGCCGAACAGAAAAGACACAGGGGCTAAAGCCCCGAATATTTTGTTGCTGTAACGGCGCGAGTAAAACTCGCGCCCTGATACAAAGCACGAGCCCACGCCGCTCATGGCCCACTATGCCTCGCACCGCAACGAGCCGCCCGCGGCTTGTATCAGAACACGGCTTCCACCCGCGCAAAAGCCTCGAGAACTTGCGATCGCCCTTCAGCTTTGTATCAGGGCGCTGCTTGTCCGTATGCCTGCCGCATCGCCCCGCACATGCCGTAATCTATTTCAGACGTACAATTGCAGCCGAGGAAATCCATAATTAAGATCCTGGCTGGAAAGAGGAATTCCCATGAAGATAGCTGCCCTAACTCTTGCAATCCTCATCGGTGGAGCGGGGTATGCACAAGCGCCGAAATCCTATCTTGACCCCAGCTATGGCAAAATTCAAGCGAGCGATATTGTCAAGCCCGCACAGCCTTTTACGTTGAAGCTCGTCGTCGAGTTCCAACGAAATGGGAAACACCTTCCGTCGGTCGATGGCCTGCTTCGCAGCCGCGTTTCGGACGCCCTCGAATCATCCGGGTTCGCCACTGTGGTTCCTGACAGCGCGTCCGTCGCCGACGAGCTCTCCGTCGTAGTCAACAATATTGCCGACCTGGGCGAGGCCCGGAGAAAAGGCTTTATTACCGGATCCACTTTTTTCCTAAAGGGCTCCACGGTCACGGACAATTACGAGATGCAGGCCACGATCATAATTGCCGGCAAGACCGTGACCAGGTCCGGCTACAAAGAGGCCATTCAAACCATCATCGGCCGCGGCAAGGTTCCGGCGGGCATCGCGGGAATAACCCTGACAGATGCGGTTTACAAGGCATTTGAACAGCTCGTATTTCAGTTTCTCCGCGATCCGCCGGTCGCCGAGTTCACTAAGAGCTCGCCGTCCATTTCCAATAGTCCGCAGCCCACCCCTGCCACGGCCCCAGGCCAGGCTGCACCATCACCCTGAAATCGACTCCTGACGGGGCCGACATCCTGCTGGATGGCTAGTTCGTGCGAAATGCGCCGTCAACTCTCCGCGTGCAGGCTGGCAGCCATTCCATTCGCATGGAGCACAGTGGCTTCCGCGCATGGGAAAAATCGCTGTCCGTCAACGCAGACGACCAGATTACTTTGAGCGCAGTTCTCGATCCGCAGCCAGCCGGCGGAAAGGAATAATAGGCAGGCGGCGCGGATCTGGCGGACGCAAGTGTGCCGGCCTGGAAGCGCGCCCAGGTCCGGGGATAACTTAACGAACGATTCTTCGCCTGTCGGGGACCGCTTTTCAATGCCCGGGAAGCGTAGCCGAAAGTCTGCCCCGAGCAAGTCGAACGAGGATCTGTGCTTGCTCTTCAGCTTTGTATCAGGGCTTGGCTTCAGCCAAGCCGCAACCCGTCCACACATTTTCAAGAAACAAAGTACGCGGCGAAGCAGGGATGAGCATTGCACTTAAACGACGCTCGGCCCTCGCACATGCGCAGTAATAAGTTGAGTAATCAAGGCATCGGCGCTATCGTTTACCTGACCCACAGTCGGAGTGACGCGAATGCAGATTACAAAGATCGGGATCGATCAATTCTGCTCAATCAAGCAGGCGGAGTTCTCTCCATCCAGCTTCAATGTCATGGTCGGGCAAAACAATCACGGAAAGACAAATGTTTTCGAAGCGCTGAATTGGTTCTACACCGGTAAGGGCGACCCAGATCGCCTGAGGTTCGGACAAAAGGGAACCTCAGAGATCTCCGTCGAGGTAGAGTTTTCAGGCTTACAGGCAGCCCTCGCATCCATGAAGAACGAACGAAACAAAACTTCGATCATGAACGTAGTTGGGACTCAAGACGTCATAGAAGCAAAGCGCACGAGCATCGACCCGAAGGTACGAAAAATCTTCGACCGTGAGCACCACGCTTGGCGCGAAAAGAATCCAACTGGCTTCGACACGGCCTTCAATGACCTGTTGCCCTTGCTTGAGTACGTAGATACGAAAACCCCACTGAGCGACGTCGCAAAATTCAGCAAAACTTCACCAATTGGAAACATGCTCTCAGGAGTATTAACCGCCCTGCTTGAAAACAGCCAGCCGTATAAGGACCTCCGCCAAAAGTTTGAAGACCTTTTCGCCGCACCGGAATCAGATGTTCGGGTCGAACTCGACAGGATCGGAAAACAAGTCACCCTATACATCGCGAAACAGTTTCCAGACTGCGTTGAAGTCTCATTCCAGATCGCGGAGCCTGCCTTTGAGGAGCTGCTAAAGGGATGCAAAACGGAAATCGACGATGGCATAAAGACAGATGCGAGCGAAAAAGGCGATGGAATGCAGCGGGCGCTCATGCTCGCGATTCTGCAGACCTATGCAGATTTCCGCAAGCGTGGCGAGGCGAAGGGAAAACAGCTGCTCTTCCTAATCGACGAGGCAGAACTCCACCTGCATCCCACCGGCCAGCGAAACTTGAAGCTCGCGCTCCGAGACATCGCCCTCGGCGGAGATCAGGTCTTCCTTAATACTCATTCCTCGGTCCTCGTCGCAGACGACTTTCCCCAACAGACAGTATTCTCGGTGGAAAAGACGGACGGAGAGACTACCGTGAGCCAAGTTAACCCGACCGGAAAACCAGCGGTGATCTATGAACTCCTCGGCGGAAGCCCCAGCGACCTTCTGCTTCCTCGAAATTTTCTGATCGTTGAAGGCAGAAGCGATCAACTCTTCATAAAGACGATCATTGATCGCTTCTACGGCGATAGACCTGTGCTCCAGATCATCTTCTCCGAGGGTGACTTCGAAAAGCAGCGCGAATCGATGAACGCAATTAACACTGTCTTTGCCCCACTCGCGCAAAACCCTATTTACCGCAACAAGCTGGTCATCCTTTGTGACCATCCGCATTCGTCGAAGCAAGCGGATTTCGAAGAGTTCACTCGCAACTACCCTTGGCTTGTCCGCCAGTCGCAATTATTCGTCCTGCCCACTCAGAGCCTCGAAGAGTATTACGCGGGCACATACCACCAGACCGCTGCAAACGTGGAACAACTCGGCCGTCAGCTTGGCCTAAAAAGGGAGATGGCGAAGCACGTGGGGAACAACATTAGCCAAACTGAGTTCGAAAGTGAGATGTCCGTTATAAAGGATGCACTGGAATCCTGCTGGGCAAAAGCATACGCCTGAACCCATCCGGCCGCCCCTCCCGCAAGCCCACCAAACCTAACGTTCCCGCAACCCGCTCAAAACACCCCACAAATCCCGCCCGCCGATTTGCCGATCATTTCCCCCTTCCGGCGCACAATAGAGACAAAGCGGCGAAAGGCCCGATCCCATGGCCAACAATCCACAAATCACGGCTCCCGGTCCGCAATCACTGACACCTGAAACCTATGCCGCTACGCGTCGCGATACCCAGAAGAGTTCCGAAAAAACGACTGTGCAACTGTGCTGCGTGGAACCAGCCTGGAATCAGAGGCATCCAGCCAAATCCAAAAGTCGCACAGAAACTGTGCAACTGTGCTCCGCAGCTAAGTTCCATCTTTTGTGTTGGAAAGTTGCTACCGCTCCGGGGCTTTCTGGAAAGGATTTGTGCAACAACAGATTTGGCCAATACACGAGGAACTAAAGCTTCTCGAGAGCGGCCACGAGGTCCTGGGGGAGAATCGACTTGCTCATCAGCGTGAAGGCATGGCCTTGTTCGGTGGCAACTTTCATGAGGCTGCCTGCGGAGGCATTTCCGGAAAAGAGCAGAATCTTGCATTTTGGACATGTGGCCTTGAACTTGATTGCCAACTCGATGCCGTTCATTTGAGGCATGACCACATCGGAAATCAAAATGCCAGGGCAACAAGACTCCGCAGCCTGCATCGCCTTTTCGGCGTCCGTGAAAGTGGTCACCTGAAAGCCGGACGCATTCAGGATAGCGGCGATATTCGATGCGGCTCCCGGATCATCGTCCACTACGAAGACGGTCTGAGAGTGGCTCTCTGCCATTGCGGAATTTTACCCTTTCAGATTGGCTACTGGCCATTGGCTGCTCGTTTGTGCGCCCGCCAGAACGAGGTGATTCCAAGGTAGAGAAAAACCGCCACAATTCCGGCGGTGAGCCAGAGAGTTTTGTGGTCGCTGGTGTGATGATAGGCGGCAACTTCGCGCCAGAGCGCGGGCGCGAAGACGACGACCGGAAGCAGGAAGAAAACTCCCGTGACTTCGAGCCAGAGGATTCCGCCGACGCGCCGCAACGGACGCAGGAAGCTGCCGACGCCGCGCGTGACCGCTTGCCTGGTCTCGCCCAGAGATTGTCCAGCCTGAACGGCGGCGCGCGCAGTGGCTTGGCCTGCGGCAACGCTCTGGTTGCGAGAGCCGCTAGGCGCAGCGGCCCAATTCGCGTGAGCAGACGCGGGTTGCGCGGCAGATCGCGCCTGAGCCGCCAAGCTTTGTTCTGCGACGCGCCCTGTGGCAATGCGCGCGGCAACGCGCACTCCGATGCCGAGCGTGCGGCCAATTCTGCGTGCTCTCATACCGTTTATGATGGTAGCAGCGGCATCGAACGCTCCGCGCGCTCGAACACGAACCCTCAGCTTGCCGGGCTTGATCGATCAGCGAGCCTCCGGGTTTGCCCTCAAACCGGATTGGCAGTAAGGTAGAAAGAATCCAAGCCGAGGCTCACACGATTTGGACCGATGTGAGCGCCGCTCCCGGAGGTACCTTTGACATCCCGTCTGCGCGAACTGATCCAGCAACTCGGCGAGGCGATTCACGAGTCCGTCATTGAGAGCGAGCAGATCGCCGGTGTGGTCCAGGACATCCGCAAACACGGTTTTGACGTGCTGCTGATGCTGGAGGCGACGATCGGGCTAAACGAGGTTGCCGCGGCCCATGCCAAGAAGAATCGCGAGACGGGAGAGTCGGCGGCGGACGCCGGCGCGGAGCCAGGTTCCTTTACGCAGAACGATCTGCACTTTCTGCGCTCGCTGCGCATCTCGATTGAAGGCGAGAAAGACGAAGCCGGCACCGACATCAAGTAAAGTGATGCAGGCCTTCGCCACAAATCTAAAGGCGAGACTGCCGAGAGACCCTTTAAACGGAGCTTTATTGCGCGTGCGAGAGTGCAGGTGCTGAGGCCCACGTTCATCTGACGGTAGCGTCCCGCGAACCACAAACTGCTCGGGGACCGCGTCCGGACCCATGATACGAACCCTGGCCCGATGGGGCTTTTCAGCAAGCTGGGGTTGTTCGCTGCGTGTGAGGCTCTTTTTCATATGAATCTGAATAGCTCCTTTGTGGCTTCGTAGGTTTGCGTTCTGCGACGCTTCATGCGTGCCGTAAGGATTTGGCAAACTGCTCGTCCAGCAGGCCTCTGTAGTAGTCGACGATCAGGCCCACCACGTGCGACTCCGCGTAATGCGCGACGATCCAGGCGCGGGCTGCGCGGCCCATCTGTTCCATTCGCTCGGTATCGCGCAGGAGATTCCTGACGGCTTCGTAAATGGCGTTAGGATAGCCGGGAGGAATCAGCAGACCCGTGACTTCCGCCACTACGGAGTCGCGCGCGCCGGTCGATGCCGTCGTGACGACGGGAATCCCGGTGGCTGCCGCCTCCAGCACCGCGTTGGGAAAGCCTTCCCGCCAGGTGGGCAGAACCAGGATGTCCATGGCGCGGTAATAGGCCGCGGTGTCTGCGACAAATCCCGTACACACGATGTTGGAGTGGCGGCGAATGCGCTGCTGCAGCTCAGGATCGAGGGCGTCTTCGGCGGCGTCGAACCAGCCCACAAGCAGCAGCCTCGCCGCAGGCTCGAAGGCATGAATAAGCTCGAAGGCTTCAAGAAGTTCGGGCAGTCCCTTGTCGCGCGTGAGGCGGCCGGTAAAGCCAATCACCGGGGCACTGGGAGGAATACCCAGCTCGCTGCGCACGTGGCACGGACCGGGCGAAAAGCGCACGATGTCGACGCCGTTGCTGCTTCCCTGGCCCAGCAATGCAAGTTTCCTTGCGGGAGCCAAATGCAATTCCACGGCTTCCTCGCGCAGGCTTTCGCTGTTGCAGAGCACTACATGCGCGCAGCGGGCAGCCATGCGTTCGGCGGCGAGGAGGATGCGGCGCTTGATGCCGGAAGTGCCCTCGAGCTTGAGACCGCGCAACATGTAAACCCGGTGCGGAACACCGCGCAGCCAGGCAGCCAGCGTACCCAGCAATCCCGCCTTCGGAGTGCTGAATTCGACCAAGTCAGGACGGCGCTGGCCGATCAGACGCCATAGCCGGAACAGGCTGACAAGATCGGCGATCGGAGCCATGCCGCGCTCGATTGGCAACGGGACGCTCTCCACGTCCTCGCGCGCGGCGGTCTCATCGAGCAGCGGTCCGGGACTGGAGACGAGGAGAACGTGAAAGCCGGCTTTGCGGAGCGCGCGCAACCTCGGCCCCAATATGAGGCAGGTCTGCGAATGCGTAACACCGATGAGAATGGTTGGAGTTGAACTCTGGCGGGTGGTCGAAAAGGAGATATGAAGAAAAGCCGTATCTGCCATGAGAGAGCCCCTGCAGAAGCAAATTTGCCTGAGGGGGAGGCCTCTGAGCAGATTCGGGACAGAAATGTTACAAATGGGTTGCTAACGAATGATACGTTAGCACGAAAACGTTTCAGTGTTCACTAGCACCTAGATTCAGGTTTAGCTAACACATAGGATGTACGCGGAGCTGTTGGGCATTTGCTGTTTTGAGGAAACACGGCGTGGAATGCGTAAGAGTCCTTTTGCTGACTCCGCAGATGGGCGGCGGCGGCGCGCAACAGGTAATGGCCCTGTTGGCGCGAAAATTGTCGCGGGAACGGTTCGAGGTGCATCTGGGCCTGGTGCGCTCTGCCGATCCCGGGCCGAACGCCGCGCCTTCCGGGGTGACGATTCATGCACTCGGCGCTAGGCGGGCACGCGCAGCAGCGCTTCCACTCATGCGGCTGGTGTGGCATTTGCGGCCCGACGTAATTCTGTCGGGAGCTCCTGAAATCAGCTTTCTGGTTCTGTTTCTGCGACCGTTTTTGCCTCGAGCGACTCGCATACTGGTCCGGCAAAACAGTACCGTATCCAACGCGCTGGCCAACGGCGGCGTGCCCCGCTACACGCGCCTGCTGTATCGGATGCTCTACCGGCGCGCCCACTGCGTCATCTGCCAGTCCGCTGCGATGGCCGAGGATCTCCAGCATGAAATAGGAATCTCCGGGGAAAAGATCGCGGTGCTGCCCAATCCCGTGGACATCGAGGGCATTCTCGCTGCGCGGAATGCGCCTGCCGCCTGGAGTGGCGAAGGTCCGCACTTGCTTGCGGTGGGCAGGCTTGCGCCGGAAAAAGGATTCGATTTGCTGATCGAAGCGCTTGTGGAGGTGCGGAAGCGATTTCCGTCCGCGGACCTCACCATCGCCGGCTCGGGACAGGAGAAGGCGCGCCTCGACGCTCTTCTGCAGGAGTCCAGATTGAGCCACGCCGTGCATATCGAGGAATCGCTCGATACTCCCTACGCTTTGTTTCCCGGGGCCACGCTTTTTGCCCTTTCGTCGCGCTACGAGGGCATGCCGAATGCGCTTCTGGAGGCAGCTGCGGCGGGGCTGCCGATCGTCGCGACACCGGCATCCGGTGGGGTCGTTGGACTGCTGCACGAGCGCGAAGGGGCGTGGCTTGCCACGGAGATCTCGGTGACTGCGCTGGCAGAGGCTCTTGTGCTGGCTCTCGAAGGTATCAGTCCGGGACAGCGCTTTCGTCACGGCTTCTTCCCATCAAAGGGCGGCAGAGCCCTGCCTTAGCCTCCCAGCCGCACGACGCGACGAGTAAAAGGTTGTGGAAAACTTGGGCGAATATTACCTTCGGTCATCTCTACCGCCGGAACGGATCTGGGCGAAAGTAACCTAAGCATAATAAATTGACGGACTTTTACTACTGTGCTTTTCATCACTTGACATATTTTACGACTGGATGTTTCTTAATAGTACATATATCACCCTAGTGGATGATCTGTTGCTGCGGTCACTCCTGTGTTGTTCCGACGGGACTCGCCTCGATAGCGAACGGATGGGCATGCCAGGCTAAGGGACAAATTTGGCCGGTTTCATCGAGCATTGCCCTCATCTTTCGAGCCAGTCTGCCGCCAAAGCAGTCGCAGTGTCGGTCTTTTGGTTGCCTATTGCCTTGGGTTGCATTCCTGCGTTGCCGGGAGGGTTTCGTGGTTCGCCACTCGGTTCGTCTTTTTCTTTCCGCTGTTTTGATACTTTTGTCTCTTCCTTTTCTTGCCGCCTCGTTCCTGATAGCGGCAGTGTGCGCCCTGGCCGCTTCGGCCTTGCCGCGGTTTCATCGCCGTCGGGCCAGCGAAGCAAGCGGCGTTTTCGAACTACATCGGGCCGATCCGTTCGGATTTGAAAACGCTGTCAGCGCCTATGAGGATCTGATCGGCGCACATGCCTGGAAGCGCCCGTGAAGCATACGGCGCTCGCCATCCCGGGCCTCGATCGCATCGCCGGGGCCGAGCAGCAGGTGATGCTGCTGGCGAAGGGACTGCGCCGGCGTGGCTGGCGTGTGAGCATCGTTGCGCTTTCAGGCAGTGGCGGCGCAGCGGCGGCGGAGCTGGGCGACGCAGGCGTGGCGTTCGTGAGTCTGGAGATGCGCAAAGGCCTTGCCGACCCGCGCGGCTGGCTGCGGTTTCACCGATGGCTGCGCCGTGAACAGCCAGACGTCTTGCACGCGCATTTGCCTCATGCCGCGTGGCTGGCGCGATGGTCCCGGCTGGCTGCGCCTGTTCCGCTTGTGATTGACACGCTGCACAGCTCCGCGACGGGAAAGCTGGGGCGGAGATTTGGCTACCGGTGCAGCCAGTGGCTGCCGGACCACGTAACGGCAGTCAGCGAAGCCGCCGCGCATTCGCACCGCGTAGCGGGCATGGTGAATGAAGATCAGCTTTCGGTGCTTGCCAATGGCATCGACGTGGACTGCTGGCAACCGGACGCGCAGACGCGTCTGGAGGCACGCGAAGAACTGGGTATCGAGAGCGAGTTTCTGTGGCTCGCCGTGGGCCGGCTGGAGCCGGTGAAGGATTACCCGGCGCTGCTGAAAGCATTTGCGCATACAGGGCAAAAGGCGCAACTGGCGATTCTGGGCGCAGGTCCGCTCGAAATTGAGCTACGGCAGATGGCAGTGGCGCTGGGCCTTGGTAAGCGCGTGCGTTTCGCGGGGTTCTGCCCGAACGTGGCGCGCTGGATGCAGGCTGCGGACGGCTTCGTCCTGTCATCGCGCTATGAGGGACTGCCCATGGTGTTGCTGGAAGCAGGCGCATGTGGCGTTCCCGCAGTGGCCACCGATGTTCCCGGTTCGCGCGAAGTGATTGTGAAGGGAGAAACGGGCTGGCTCGCGCCGGCGGGCGATCCCGAGGGCCTGGCCGCAGCAATGAATTGGCTGATACACACGCCGGTGAAGGAACGGCGTGCCATCGGCGAGCGAGCACGGCAGCACGTGATCCGCAACTTCAGCCTGGAAGCGGTTCTCGATCGCTGGGAGGCGCTTTATGCGGATTTGCTGGCGCGCAGGAATCCGCGCCGGCGGATCGGCCCCACGGCGTGGGAGAGTTTACGGCGTCCGAGCGCCCATTCAGCCTGAAGGCGCTCGGCGAGGGTCAAGGTGGCAGGCTGGAAACGAGAGAGCAAGCGATCGACTGAAGTGAATTGACTCACGTGTGCGGCGAGAAAGCTGCGCAGGGCCGCGACCTGCCTGTTGCCCGCAGTATTGGGATGGAGGCAGATCGTCCAGAGCCCGCTCGATTTTTCGAGCGGCGCCCATAGCTGCTGGGGAATCCAGGTGATGCCGTGGCGGAGGAAGGGCCGCGAGGCAAAACCGTCCGAGAGGATCGAAATTCCCTCCTTCAGCAACGCTCCGATCGTCGCCGCGTCGAAGCCGTGACGCGGAGCGACCCAGATGGTTGGGTTGAGCCCATGGCCGCGCAGGATGCGCAGGCCTTCGGCGATCCACGCGCGCTGGGTCTCTGCAGGAACGCCGGCAAACTCCGAGGTGCGGTTCAGATCGATGAGGCTGCGGCCCCGGTTCACACAAAGATGGCGATAGCCATGGAGGGCAATCGCCGCGCCGGCAGCTTCGAGCGCTTTGATGCGGTCCCAGAACATCGGATCTGGCGGAGACGCGTTAAGCTCCGTGTCCCGATTGTTAGGAACCACAGCCAGAATCGGCTTGAGGCTGAATTCTTCAACAACAGCTTGCAACCGGGCCCAGCCTTCGGCGGACACCGTGGGGCAAAGATCGTCAATGCGCAATAAATATTGAGCGGCGTCGCGAGGCATGATCGGCAGCACTGTGAATCACTATAAGCTTGCCAACCACGGCCTGCGATGCGGACTACATCTTCGCCTGCAACAAGAAGCCCCGGATCTTCATCCGGGGCCAGTACCGAAGCCTTGCGAAAACTACCGATGAGTGACGGTATCCGCTGCTATGCGCGACGGAAACGGCGGACGAACAAGCCCACCAGCCCGGTGCCCAACAGCCATAGAGACTCCGGCTCGGGCGTCGTGGTGTAGGCTCCAAAAGAGCTGCCATCGGGACCAGTGGCCTCGTACAGATCGAGCGGCGGGTTCCCGAAGTAGTTGGGTTCGGTCGTCAAGTTGAACGCGGAATTGTTGGTATCTGTGAAATCGAGTGAACCGCCATAAGGGCCGTAGCAGGTGGGATACGTGCTGCAG
>JBAWFY010000582.1:0-1899 GCA_049592335.1 Occallatibacter sp. | reverse complement strand
GCCAGGCCGCTGATTTGCTCGCTGGTAATGGGATTCTTCTTGTGCGGCATGGCCGAGGAGCCTTTTTGCTTTTCGCTGAAGTACTCCTGCGCCTCGCGCACCTCGGTGCGCTGCAGGTGACGCACCTCGACGGCAATCTTGTCGAGCGTGCTGCCCAGAATCGCGAGTGTCGCGATGTAGGCGGCATGACGGTCGCGCTGGATGACCTGCGTGGCCACCGGTGCGGGCTTCAATCCGAGCCGCGCGCAGATTTTCTCTTCGTGCTCGGGTTTCAAATGCCCAAAGGTGCCAACTGCGCCCGAAAGCTTGCCCACGCGCATGTCTTCGGCAGCGGCATCGAAACGCCGCAGATTGCGCTCCATCTCCGCGTACCAGTTGAGCAGCTTGAGGCCGAAGGTCGTCGGCTCGGCGTGGATGCCGTGCGTGCGGCCGATGGTGGGCGTGTGCTTGAACTCGAGTGCGCGGCGCTTGAGCACGGCCAGCAACCCCGCGATGCCCTCGCGGAGCATCGTGGATGCCTCTTTGATCTGGAGCGCTTGCGCTGTATCGACAATGTCGTTCGACGTGAGCCCGTAATGCAGCCACCGGGACTCCGCGTCCAGGCCCTGGCTCTTCAGGCTTTCCGCGACCGCCGTTGTAAAGGCGATGACATCGTGCCGGACCTCGGCCTCGATCTCGGCGACGCGCGCGGCAGATACCGTCGCTTTCGTCGCGATGGCCTGGGCCGCAGGCGTAGGAATCACGCCGTCCTCAGCCAGCACCGTGCTCGCCGCTGCTTCCACCTCAAGCCAGCAGCGGTATTTGCTCTCTTCGGTCCAGATGGCGCCCATCGCCGGGCGGGTGTAGCGTGCGATCAAGTCTTAGCTCCTAGCTTTTAGCTTCTAGCCATTGGCTCCATCTTGCGGATACCAAGCAATCCCGCTTCATGTGGCACCAATCCGCAAGGAGAATCCCCGCAAACGAGACGGTCTACATTTCGGCGTCCACTTAAATTGTACGAGGATAAGCCGCTTATTCGCGAGGAATCCCGAGGCGGCGGTGCAGTTCGTCGATCAGCAGGCCGCGTCCGGGTTTGTAGGGCTGGAACCACTCGCCGTCGATGACAAGCTGCGGTACAGCGCGCTTGCCCACGCGCGCAAACACTTCCGCAGAGGCGGCAGGATTCGCGTCTACGTCGATTTCCGAGTACTCGACGCCGTGCTTGTCAAGAAACTGCCTGGCCCTGCGGCAATCCGGGCACCAGCTTGTGAAATAGAACTGCACGTCCATAGCAATATTTTACGGTCGCGGCACTATCGCCGCTCGCGGAAAAATCCGCGCAGCAACTCGGCCGATTCCTCTGCGAGAGTCCCCTGCTCCACCTGCATCTGGTGGTTGAGCCGGGGGTGGTTGAGCACGGCAAGCACCGAGCCGCAGGCGCCAGCTTTGGGGTCGGGGGCGGCATAAACAAGCCTATCCAGGCGCGCGTGTATCATAGCTCCGGCGCACATGGCGCAAGGCTCGAGGGTGACATAAAGCATGCAACCGCCGAGCCGGTAGTTGCTGAGTGCCTTGGCCGCCGTCCGCATAGCAATAATTTCGGCGTGGGCCGTCGGGTCCACGTCGCGCAGCACACGGTTCTGCGCGTGGGCAATGATCGCGCCGTCGTGGACGACAACAGCACCGATGGGCACCTCGCCGGATTCGCCGGCAAGTTGAGCCTCGGCCAACGCGGCTTGCATGGCTTCGCGATCGTCCATCATGGCTTCGATGGTAATGCCGCCGGCTGCTGCTGCGTCATGCAGTGCAGCGCGCCCAAGCCCCAGATCAGATCCATCGAGTGCACACCAATGACTTCTCGGTCCGGAAAAACCTCGGCGAGCATGTTGAGCGCGATGCGGTCATTGGGATCGTGAAAGG
>JBAWFY010000581.1:0-4122 GCA_049592335.1 Occallatibacter sp. | reverse complement strand
GCTCGCGTCGGCCGCTGTACGCTTAGCCGCCGCATGTTTCTTGCCTGGCGCTGGCTTATTTTTCTTGGCAGCAGGTTTGTTCTCAGAGGGCGTCGCAGTCGGCTTGCTTTCGACGCTCGCATCCGGCGTGGATGCATTCGCGGTGCTGCCGGCGGCCGCTGTAGCGTCCGAAGCCTCAGCACCCGAAGCCATCTCCAGTACCACCTGGTTTTCGTAGCGCAGATCCACCGACTTCAAATGCGGATACTGCTGACGCCACTCCGCGATATGCGCCTTGTACCGTTCGTAGCGCTCCAGGAATTGATCCTCGCCGAAGTGCGCCAGCATGTCCCCGCCCTGCTCCGGCAACAGTACCCGCGCATCTTCAGGATCGGTAAGGTCGATCTCGGAAATCTGTTCGGAGTTGTGCCGGCCGCCCGCATCCAGCTCCGCCATCAGACGCAGATACATGGCCATGCGCGCCTTGCGCGACTCCGCCGAGTCGCCGGGATCGATCCCTGTCACCACTGGAAACGAATAATGCCGCTCGGCCATCGTCTGTGGCGACATCGCAAGCAGCATCCCGTTCGCGTCCACTAGGCCAATCTGCCGGCCATGCCGCGTGAACGCCACCGGCTGCCGCTCCACAATCGCCACGCGAATCTGATCGGGCAGCACGCGCATCACCGTGGCGTGCTCGACCCACGGAATCTGCTCCAGCTCCCGCCGGCGCTCGCTCAAGGGAACAAAAAAGATGTTGCGGCCGATGTCTTCACCGAAGACCGGCACCAGATCGGCGCGACTCACTTCACTCAGCCCGGCGGCCTCAATATTGCTGGAACCCGCGATACGGAAGCGCACGTCGCGTTCGAGAAAATGCGCAAGGAAAAGGTAAGCTGTCGTGAAAGCTGCCAGTACTACGACCGCGGAGAACAAGAGAAACACGCGGCGCGCCGTCGATGCTGGACGCCACCACGGCGCCTTCGGCCCGCGAAAACGCTCCGCGGCCGGGTGCAGCACCCCATCGTCATCCGGGTCGTCGAACTCAAACGGCATCCCCGGAGAAACACGCCTGCTCGCCGCGGGACGCGCGCGTTCTTCCAGCGGCGGATCCTCCCGCTTGCGCCTGGGGCGCAATTCTGCCGGAGGATCGTCGTCCCACAACAAAGGCCGGTTTGTCGTACTGCCTTGATTGGTCACGCCGGAGCAGGGTCGTGACAATCGCCAGATTTTATTATGGCCCGCGGAGCACTGCGGGCTTTTGGGTGAGCCGATGGGAGGTACCTTATACGTTACGGGCAGACGTCGCGGAGAGAGCGTTCTCCTTCATCGCCAGTTCAACGTGCACACCGAGTTGGCTTCAAGGTCAATTTCGAGTGCTTTTGGGACCAGCACCAATTGCGCCCGCCTCTCCGGCCCGCAATTGGCAAGCACCACCACCATGCCGCCATCGGGATTTTGGAAGGCGGCGACTGATACGCCGCTATCACTGGCCGCAATCACCCGAGCCCCGCGCTGAACATGGCGCGAATAATGCGCAAGGGCCCAGTACTGGCCGCTGCGCGTCACCTTATGCGTTGCATTTTCCACCGTCACCAATCCGCCACACGAGAACGGCCCTACGTTCGGCTTTCCTTGTTCGTCGAGTGCGACATTCCAGGCGGTAATAGAACGCGCCCAATTGTTGACAATGCCGTTAAACTTGTACACCCAGCGCGCCCAGTCCGTCTGGTAGTCCGGCGCAGTGTACTCCGGTCCGCCCTCGGTCCAATATGTGCTCTTCTGCGGAAATGCTTCGTGAACACGCGTCATTGCTGAGGGCTCTCCGGCGTAGCCGTGCCATGCAATACCATCAACAAATTCATACAGGCCGGCGTCGCTCAACTCGTCGATGGCGCGGCCCCACAGATTGTAGTTGTGATCGAGAATCCAGATCTTTGTCGCAACGCCCTCTTTGCGAAACAGCGGGCCAAGGTGCGATTTCACAAACTCAATCTCGTACTCCTGGCCCCATAAGCAGGCGGACATGCGTCCATCCTGGTCGGTGTCTACTTCGTTTTGCACCGTGATTGCGTCGATTGGCACGCCCGCAGTCTTGTATTCCGCAAGAAACTTCGCCAGATAGTGCGCGTAAGGCTCGAAGTTCGGCTTGCGCATCGCTCCGCCCAGCATCGATCCATTCGATTTCATCCAACCTGGAGGGCTCCACGGTGACGAGAAAAGAAATAGCTCGGGATTGATGTGTCGCGCCGCGCTCAGAATGGGGAGAATGTAAGCGCGATCATGATCGATGGAGAATTTCTTTAGTTCGGGATCGGGATCAGCGCTTTCGTCAAAGCTATAGACCGTTCGCGAGTAGTCGCTCGATCCAATCGCGGTGCGGCAAACATTCAGTTCCATCGCGCCGGGCGCAAACAGTTCCTCCATGAGCGCCTGTTGCGGGCCGGCTGGCATCTGGCTCAGCACGTAACAGGAGGCGTCGGTAAGCGCGGCGCCAAAGCCCAGCATCTCCTGCCGCGTTACCGTGGGATTGATGAGGATCGCGCCGTCAGGCATCCTGTCAACGGCCTTCCAGCTGAGCGACCCAGCTTTTTCGTGGCGCCGATCGCCTGCCGTTCTCCATACTTCGACCTGCCCAGGCGCATCGGCCCATGCAAATGGCTGTTTAGAAATGCCCCATGCCGCAACCGCGGCCGAAGTTGCCTTCAAAAAACGTCTGCGCGAATTTGCCACAGTAGCCCCCCGCAAAAACAAGAACGGATTATGGAGCGCGGAATTACTGCCGCGCATCCAGCGCGGCCAGTATCTGCGGCGCAAGCTGGCTCACGCTGCCCGCGCCCAGCGTCAGAATCAGGTCGCCAGGTTGCGCGGGAACAGTCACCGTCGCAACGGCGGCAGCAAAGTCGGGCGCGAACTCCACGCGCGGACCATGAATCCGCTCGGCCACTCGCTCCGCCGTCACGCCCGGAATCGGCTCTTCGCTCGCGGCGTAGATCGGCAGCACCACAACCGTGTCGGCATCTGTAAATGCACCACAAAACTCCTCCAAAAGATCAAGAGTTCGGGAGAACCGATGCGGTTGGAATACGACATGAATCCTCCCATGCGTCGACGCCCGCGCCGCCTCGAGCGTAGCCCGAATCTCGGTAGGATGGTGTCCGTAATCGTCCACCACAGTCACGCCGCATGCCTCGCCACGCCGCTGGAAGCGCCGATCCACGCCGCGAAAATGCGCCAGGCCCTCGGCAATCTTCTCCGGTGCAACCTCAAGCTGCCGCGCTATGGCCACGGCAGCCGTGGCGTTCAGCACATTGTGGCGCCCCGGAACGTGCAGCTCGAAAGGCCCCAGCGGCCCCACGCTGGTGTGCACCAGAAAATGCGAGAACGAACTTCCCTGTTCCGTTCCTGGGCCCGCCTGCAAACTCTGCGCCCGTTCCGCATCCAGAATCTCCAGCCGGAAGTCGGCTTCCGCCGCCACGCCATACGTGAAGACGCGCCGCCGCACGCGCGGCAGAATGCCCTTCAGCAGCGCATTGTCGATGCAGGCCGTCACCGCGCCGTAAAACGGCACGCGGTCGATGAAGTCGACAAAGGCACGCTCCACGTCGTCCATGTCGTGGTAGCAGTCCATGTGTTCGCGATCCAGATTCGTCACCACGGCCAGAATCGGTGACAATTTCAAGAACGACCGGTCGCTCTCGTCCGCCTCGGCGACAAGATACTGCGTCGTGCCCAGCCGCGCATTCGAGCCCATCGCATCCACGCGCCCGCCGACGACGACCGTCGGATCGAGCCCGCCCGCGCTCAGCACTGCAGCCACCATTGAAGTCGTCGTGGTTTTGCCGTGCATGCCCGCAATGGCGATGCCGTATTTCAACCGCATCAACTCGGCCAGCATCTCCGCGCGCTGGATCACGGGAATCTTGCGCGCATGCGCTTCGATCACCTCAGGGTTCTTCGCGTTCACCGCAGAACTGGTCACTACCACGGTCGCCCCGGCAACATTCGCGGCGTTGTGCCCCTCATAAACGGTCGCGCCCAGGCCAGCCAGCCGGTCGGTCACGGCGCTGCGCTTCAGGTCGGAGCCTGAAACCTTCATGCCCAGGTTCAGCAGGATCTCGGCAATGCCACTCATGCCGATGC
>JBAWFY010000580.1:0-1955 GCA_049592335.1 Occallatibacter sp. | reverse complement strand
CCCCACGCGGGGCGCGTGGATTGAAACAGCCCAACTGCAACTCTTCTCTGGAAATTAATGGTCGCGCCCCACGCGGGGCGCGTGGGTTGAAATACTTGCTAATGGCAATCATCTAGCAACTTCTGTGCCGTGTTTCACGTACGCCGATTGCGATCATTCGCCGAGTTACTCACTGACCGCGGATAGAAAACAGGAAGTACGGCTATTCTCCAGTAATCTGACGAATCCTGCTCCATACGATCTGTAAGGAATAGGCGCAAGCCCGTCGGGTGGGGCAAATGATCCTGACGCGAAGCGGCAGCACTTCAAAGGGCGGGAAGACGGGCGCCGAAAATGAAAGTGGGGCCCGGTACTGCCGGACCCCGTATCTGTTTTAATGCTTCTGATCGACGCTACGCGGCCTTGACCTTCTTTGCGGCCACGGTGCGTGGCTGACTCGGCTTCGCCTTGCCTGTTGCTTTCCGAACGGCTTGCGTCCTCTCCTTGGCCGCGAACTCCTGCTTGACCTTGGCCGTGATCGCGGCCACATCCACCTTGTAGAACTCGGCAGCTTCGCGCAGGGCTTTGGCGGATTCATTGGGATTGTGCGCCGATTGCAGGATGGTGATTGCCACCAAAACGCGGCTGATGGTGCTCTCGTCGGCTTTGCGAAGAAAGGACATAATCAGCTTCGCCGGAGCCTCTCCATTCCCGCTCGCCTTGCCGATGCTGTTAACCCGCAAAAGAACCGCAAGGCGGCGTTCGTCCAAAGCGGCGGCAAGACGCTCGGTGATGAAAAGCAGGTCGCGCTTCATCAGCCTGACGGGAACCGCGTCGCTGGTTGCTTTCAGAACACGAAGGCCGGTCGCCTGAGCGATAGCCTCTTCGTGGCGGCGCTTCTCCTGCTCGGCCTTGAATGACGCATCGGTCGCGGGCCGTTGCTTGCGGGGGTGGTGAATCGGACAATCGGGATTCGCACACACCTTGTGAATGGTGCCGATTTCGCTGCCTTCTGTGATGATGGCATCGGTAGCGAACTTGCAGACCTTGAACTCCGGGCGCTGCGCCTCGTCTTTCGATTTCGGCTTGTCAGAATTGGACCGGGGGCGGATCGCGGTGTACTTGTTACGCGGCAGAACGGGACTGCCTTCCTTGTGTGCGCCGTAAGCCGTGCTGATCTGCACAAGGTTGGGCTTGGCAGCGACGGTCTTTGCCACATGCGCTGCGAGCTTGGCGTTATAGCATTTTGGATCAACGCAGCGGTCACCCTGTTTTCCGAGGTCGTCCGAGAAAAGCAGCTTGTTGTGGCCTGTGCGCTTGGGGCAGTCTGCGCAACTGCCCGCCGTGGGAACAAGCTGCGCGTCTCGCTTGTCGAAGGGCGCATCTTTCAGGATGAGCAGAACATTGGTCTCAATCCAGAATTGCAGATTGCGCACCGGCATCAGAATGCGCGTGGGCTTAGTGCCTCCGCTGTTGTAGGCTTCCTTGAAACAAGCCTCAAGCGCCTGTGGCTGCTGGTCTGCGGGCAACTTGGCGAGTAGCAGCGCATGGCCCACGCCGATTTCGTTGGCATAGAAAGCATCGACGGCAGCAGGAACAAGATCAACCAACTTGAGGCGCGAAGCCACGAAGACGGGCGATTTGCCAACCCGTGCGCCAATTTGCTCGATTGTGTACTTCGGCTCCTCCAGCGCTAAAAGCCGCGCGAAGCCTTCGGCCTCTTCCATTGGGTGAATCTCGGCGCGAATCAGGTTCTCGACAAGCTGCGCCTCCAAAACTTCGGTGTCGCTCATTTGCTTGATGCGCACCGGCACAGTAACTTGCTCGGCAATCTGTGCGGCACGATACCGCCGCGCACCGGCCACGATCTCGTAGCCGTTTTCGGTGAGTGGCCGGACAAGCAGGGGTGAGAGCACGCCTTGGCTGCGAATGCTGGCAGCGAGTTCCTTGAGTCCGACTTCGTCAAAGGCGCGGCG
>JBAWFY010000579.1:0-2664 GCA_049592335.1 Occallatibacter sp. | reverse complement strand
CCGCGTTGCGGTTGAGGAGGGCGGCGCGGCCTTGGTCTTGAAAGTCCACTTGGCTTTTGCGGAGAAGCCAATGAACGTGCCATTCTCGGGCTTCAACACGCCGGGATCGATCTCCACAATGTAGCTGTGGTGATATGCGAGCACGTTATTGTGCAGATAGATTGTGGCCACATTGCCATGGACGATGATGGGGTAGAAGTGAAAATCCAGCAGCCCGCCGATGGTTGTCAGCTGGTAATTATGCAAGTCGGCGGGCTTGGAGCGCACTGCGGGCGTGGTGGTGGTCGGCGTTGCCGGAGCCGTGTCGATGTCTTTCGCCGACGGAGGAACGACGCGATGCGTCGGATCAGGGCCGGCAGGAATGCTGAGATCGAGCGTATCGACCAGATGGTGGTCTTTGGCATCGTATACGCGTACCTGGCCGGAGTTGCCAATCGCGGGCGCACTTAGAAACGTGAGCACCAGATGGGTGTCGGGATTTACGTTGACGGCTTTGTTCGCGGGAAAAAGCGTGACCGGAGAGCCTTGAGCCGCCACGCGCCCGCACAACAAGAAAGACACAAACAGAAGAGCAAAAAACAACCGTGCGCAACGCACTCTCATCGGTTCAACCCTCCATCAGGTTGCCAATCTACGCGTCCACTATACAAATTCGCTCATAGACCGGGCAACGGCCGGCTGCAAGGATTCCGGCGACAGTTGCGTGCGGATATTCGGCCTGTCTCAACAGCCGCTGTCGCACTCCGTGGCTGCTCGCCTTAATTTGCGGCTTGGCTCAGGATAGCTTCCGCCCGCACCAGATCTTCTTCCGTGTCCACGCCGATGGTATCGCGCGGTGCGTCGGCAACATAGATCGCAATCCCGTTTTCGAGCAGGCGCAGTTGCTCCAGACGCTCCAGCTTTTCGAGTGGCGAGGGCGGCAGCGCGGCAAAGCGTTCGAGCGTGGCCTTGCGGTAGGCATAGATGCCGAGGTGCTTGCGGTAGTCCGTGAAGCCGGCTTCGTCACGGTCGAAAGGGATGGTAGCGCGCGAGAAATAGAGCGCGCGTCCGTCGCGAGCGGTGACAACTTTGACCGCATTCGGATTCGTGATCTCCTCTTGCGGGCAGCGCACAGACAGCGTGCTCACTTCCACGTCGGGCCGCGCGAAAAGCTCGAGAAGCGGCGGAAAAAAATCCGGCGTCAGAGTCGGCTCGTCGCCCTGGATGTTGACGTAGATGTCAGCGTCGATCTCGCGCGCCGCCTCCCTCACCCGGTCCGAGCCGCTGGCGCAGGCGGGCGACGTCATGATCACCGGAATCGACCGCGCGCGGCAGACCTCGGCAACCTCTTCGGCATCGGTGGCGACGACCACCGGATCCATCAGTCCGCTCGTGCTGGCCGCGCGCCACACCCACTCCACCATAGGCCGTCCCGCAATCGGCCGCAGCACCTTTCGCGTCAGGCGCGTGGAGTCAAGCCGTGCAGGAATCACGGCCGCAATGCGAAGGGATGTCATGCAGTCGAGTGTACATGCTGGCTGCGATTCGGCCGCTACGCGTCAAGTGCATCGAGCGCACTGCGGCTCCGCGAGATTTGTTACCTGTTGTTACCCGTGAACGTATGAAAATGCATTACTACGCCCGCGAATATGAATTACCGAAGTTGTGCCGATTCTGACCAGAAACTGCAATTGGCAGCCTTGCAACATTAGTGGACTATAGCTACATCAGTTACAGGTTGTCTTCTCCCTCACCCGGTGCAGATCGGGCGCATGCAGAGGTATGCAAACAGAGACAGCATTCCTTCCGCGCGCATCGGTGCGCGTGCGACGAAGAGTCGAGGAGATGCAATGATGAAGTTTCAAGCACGCATACTGGGTCTGGTCTTGTTTGGTCTGGCCTTCGCTTCCAACGCATTTGCCGATGGAATCGAACTCGGGGGCATGCGGGCAATGGAGAGATCGAAAATGAAGAAGTTTGGAGTTTGCACGATTCTGTCCATCGCTGCACTTTGTGCGCTGCTGTCGTTCAGTCCGAGGAAGGCTTACGCGAATGCGATCCTTTACATGCAAATCACAGGCGTTCAGGGAGCGAACTATGGAGGGGAAGACGTTTATCCCTACTATGGCACCGCCAATGGCAATCAAGTATTGCTGATGTGTATCAGCTTCACCGCTGATATGAATATCGGAGAGACATGGATAGCAGAGAAAGAGTTCATCCCCGATTCTTCTACGTTTGAAGAAGCGACGTGGCTTTTCAATGACGCCAATACTGCCGTTGCGGATGGCAATACGGCCGAACAGATTGCCGATCAGTGGGCTGCGTGGGAACTCTTCTCTCCGAGCGCATACAACAGCCCTGCCCCCGGCGCGGATACCCAGATGAGCCTAGCTGTGGCTAATTACGCATCCGAGCCTACGAGTTTCTACCAGGAATTTATTTTGTATGCTCCAGTACCCGGGACCCAGAGCGAGCTTGGCACTCCTCAGTTTTTTCTGGGATATGGAGATGAAACACCCAACGCACCGGGTCCTTACGGCGGATCACCCGATTCACCGGCATATGGTGTGCTTCCCGAGCCGGGGACTCTGGTATTGATGGGCACCGGCCTGCTGGGGCTGGCTGGTTTACTGCGCCGCAGACAACTGCGGAAGCCGCTCGCGCCTGGGTTATCTCGTTAAC
>JBAWFY010000578.1:0-2049 GCA_049592335.1 Occallatibacter sp. | reverse complement strand
CCACCTCACCATCGGGCGGCGATATGTCCAGATGTATTCGCTTAAGACCACGCCGGAGGCGTCGCGGCCCTACCTGTTTTCGGGATTGATGTCACTCGATTGCGACAGTGTTCTGTGCACCACGTGGCGTCCGAAGTCTACCGCAGCGGCGCGTAGCGAGATCGACGCCCAGGAGAAGTTCATCTCGTTCTTCAAAGTCGGCGTTCTAACGCGGGTGATGAGCGGCCACGACACGGCCGCGCTTGAGACAGGCGCGGGAGCACGAGCTGCGAACACCCAAGTTGACGATCTGGGCGAGGTCATACGCTCGCTCGACAAAAAGGCGCAAGGCGAATTCTCCCTGTATTTCCTTGTAGCCGCCCGCAGCGTGGATGAGCTGCACGGCATAGCGCCATCCGTCCACCGCGTTTTCGTCGATGCGCGGGCGCAGGCGATGGAAGAAACTCTGGGCAATCTCTCGGCCTTCTACGCCATGTTCCCCGGTAATCACAGATTCAACGTCTTCCCGATGTGGCTCGCTGAAGATCACCATGCCCGACTATCGCAAGTGTTTGCACCTCGTCTCGGCCATCCACATTCGGACGACCTCGACAACGAGTACCTGAACGTCTTCGAGACACGCACGCGGACGCCGTTCTTTCAGGATGTATACGTAGACGGCGTGCGCGTCATGTTGATCCTTGGTCCGACAGGAACCGGCAAAAGCGTGCACGGCAACCTAGCCATCGCCCATGAACAGAAGTATGGCGGGTTCACCTACATCTTCGATATCGGCGGCAGCTATGAAAGTGTCGTTGAATTGTACGGCGGGCGAGTGGACCGCATCGGCAAGGACGGGCCGCGCGTGAATCCCTTTGCTCTCGAACCAACCGAGAGCAATATCGCATTTCTTTATTCGTTTGTGAAGCTCCTGCTCACCAACGGTGGCGCGGAGCTGGAGCCAGAAGACGATGACGTGATCCATAAGGCTGTGCGGGATATATACCTGCTCGACGCGGAGAATCGCCGGCTCTCGAATCTCTTCCTGCCCAAAAAGCTCGACAGGTATCTATCAAAGTGGATTGGCAAGGGCGTTTACTCTGCGATCTTCGACAACGTAGAGGACGGTCTGTCACTCTCGCGTCTCCAGTGTTTCGACTTCCAGGGCGTCAACAACGCGCAATACGCCGATCTGATCGAGCCGCTGATGGTCTGGCTCTTGCGCCGCATTAACGACGTGCTTTACAACCCGGCCAATCTCGGCGTGCCCAAGCACATCCTGATCGAAGAGATCTTCTCTTCGATGAAGAACCGCCAGTTGCTCGAAGGCGCACTCGCTTCGATCAAGACCGTGCGGAAAAATCTCGGCGGCGTCACGATGATCGGTCAGTCGGCAGAAGACCTCGGAGAAAATGCCGACTCGATCGTGAACTCCTGCACGTCGTTCCTGTTTCTGAAGGATGCCACCTTCAACCGCAAGCGCTATGCGGAGCTCTTCAAGATGAACGAGCAGCAGATTGCTTTGTTTGAGAGCTTAGCGGATCACGAGGGGCTCTACATGCGCCGCGACGGGTTGACGAAAGTTATCAAGCTCAATCTCGACAGCCGGAGCTACGCAGTCTTTTCGACCAAACCGAAAGACCGCGTGCGCCGGGCAAGGCTCATCGCCAAATACGGACTCACCGAGGGAATCACACGATTTGCCCAGGGCGAGCCCGAATAACCCAACACCACACCGCAGAAAGGAACCAGACTCTATGCGCCCCACCTTTTTTGTCTCAATTTACCTCGGCATGATGCTGGCCGCTGGCCCCGTTCATGCCGGAGCCAACCAACAACCGCTCCAGCCGAACGCTCCACGCATGGTCACCGTGTCGGAAGCGGCCGCGCCGCCCGAGATCCGTACAGGTTTGCTCCAGTCCACACTTATCGTTCTTCCACCGGAAGAGAAGGTCGCCAACGTGTTCGCCGGCGACACGGTGAACTGGATCTTCGATGGCGGCCACGTGGCTTCGCGCTTCATCAGCGTCAAGCCGAAGACGGCAAATGCGGCAACGGACATCCATATTG
>JBAWFY010000577.1:0-7927 GCA_049592335.1 Occallatibacter sp. | reverse complement strand
CGCCGAAGGACTGCACCAGCCATTCGGCATCGCATTCTATCCGCTGGGCGACGATCCGAAGTGGGTTTACATCGGTGACACCGATGGCATCGTGCGCTTTCCCTATCGCAACGGCGACCTGAAGGCGAGCGGCTCCATGGAACAGCTCGCTGATCTGCCCGGCGGTGGGCGGCTGCGCGGCGGTGGCCACTGGACGCGCGACCTGGCCTTCTCGCTTGACGGCACGAAGCTCTTCGCGTCCGTCGGCTCGCATTCGAATGTCGATGACCCCGACACCCACCCGGAGGAATTTCATCGCGCCGACGTGCTCGAGTTCACGCCCGACGGCAATTTCCAAAAGATCTACGCATGGGGCATCCGTAATTGCGTGGGCGAAGCCATCCATCCTCAGACCGGCGAGCTGTGGTGCTCCACCAATGAGCGCGACGCTCTGGGCAACAACCTCGTCCCCGACTACATTACGCACATCCAGGAAGGCGGCTTCTACGGCTGGCCCTGGTTTTACATGGGCGTAAACGGCGGACATTGGGATCCGCGCCATCAGGGCAAGCATCCCGAGCTGAAGAACAAGGTCATCACGCCCGATATTCTGCTCGAGCCGCACTTTGCTTCGCTTGAGATGACCTTCTATCCCACCACCGATGCGCTCAAGCGAGAGTGCGCCGCCAAAGCAGCGCCCTGCGCGCACGGCATGCCTGTGCACGCTTTCCCGCAGGAGTATCGCGGCGACGCCATTGCTGCCGAGCACGGCTCCTGGAACCGCGCCCAGCGCGCCGGCTACGAAGTCATCCGCCTGCCTATGCACGACGGCCGCGCCACCGGCGAATACGAGGACTTCCTCACCGGTTTCACCGTGGGCAATGGCGATGGAGATGTCTGGGGACGTCCCGTAGGAGTAGCGGTTGCGCCCGATGGATCGCTCTTCGTCACCGACGACGGCTCGCGCTCCATCTGGCATGTGATCTACGTCGGCAAATGAAAGAAGCACGATGTGCACCGTGCTTCGTGAGTCTCGAATCGTTTTTCGTGAATCTCGACTCGAGCCACGCGAACGATCATGCTCTTTCATGCTCCCGTTGGCGCATGCGAGTGTTGAGTGAAGCAGGGCGCGTTGAGGCGTGGCCCTGCTCCCGTGCCCGCTCTCAGCCCGCGCCCTCTTCGATGCATTACCATGGACAGCCAAGGAGGACTCCACGATGAAAAGTCTCGCATTTCCTCTCATTCTTTCTGCTCTTATTGCCATCCCAATATCTGCCTTGGCCGCCGATTCCAAGCCCGATCCCAGCCAGTACACCTTGTCCGTGCACGTTTCGGCGTCTGAGTACCCCATATCACCCCTCGACGTGGGCCGGGAAGTCTTAACGGTTACGATCGATGGCAAGCACTACAAAATGGTAGGCGGGACCGAGTTTCATGGCTTGATCACTCCAGGCGACTACCACGCCAGACTCACACGCCCCGTACTCGCGCAAGACGAGCACAAAACAGCCTACGAATCCGCGCAGAGCTTCGAATTCCTCCTCCCAGATGGAACCACCCGCCGCTTCGACGTGATCGCCCAATGGGAATGAGAAGTAGTCTCCGTCAAGGTATTTCCAAAAGGCGAAGAGAACTCTCCTATTTCGTGAATGCGATCTCGCCGTAAAATCCGCGGCGGATTCCCACTGCAGGACCGGGATCGTAAACGAACTCCACATGGTGTGGTTGCAACAGATTCTGGCCAACAGCCTTCAGGCGCACGTGTTGCGTCGCAGCCCACTCGACCGTGGAGTCGCCCGTCCAGTACGAGGGAACATGGATGCCGGGCAGCGCGCTGACGTATCGCGCCTGAATATCTGCGCTCACCGATTTGGGCAAATCGAAGCTGTTCTTGATGCGCGTCTGATATTCCGGGCTGGAGCCTTGTACGGTTGGCGCGCTGCCGATATCCAGTGAGCCCGTGCCTTTCTCAACGTGCATATCGAGAAAAGAGAACGAGCCTTCGACGCGCCACCATGCGGCCGGACGCCATTCCGGCGCCACTTCCATACCGGTTGTGGACGCCACCAGGCCGTTTCCAAATTCTGCAGGCAACAGCAGGTGCGTCGGAGCAGGGTTCGTTTCGACGTACGGCGATCCAATCACATCTTCACTGAAGAGGTCGCCGTAGTGGTTGTAGAAGCCGGCGATATCGAGATAGAGTTTCGGCCCTTCAAGACCTCTGTAACCGAGCTCGTAGCCGTTCAACTGCTCCGACCTGAAGCCTGGATTTGCGTTGAAGCGCGCGAAATAGGGCATCCCTGTGGGCGTGTATCCCAGGAGACTTGAAAGATTGAAGTCGCGCTCCACGTCTGCCGGCGTGCGCAGCCCGTGTGTGTAGGCTGCCCAAATGGTCTGGGTAGCAGTGGGTGTATACAATAATCGGACGCTCGGTTCCGCCATCGTTGCGGTGTAGTTCGTCTTCAGAACCTTGGTCCCGGAGACAATCGACAGCCGATTCTTGACCACCGAGATTTCGTCCTGGACGAATCCCTGGTAAAGCTGGTCGGTCCTCTCCATCGGCGTAAAGGTGAGCCCCGAAACCACTTCAACTTCGTCGCCGTGGCTGGCTCGTGCGGTAAAGCCCCACGATACCTCCTGCCGAATCCAGGGAAAGCGATCGAGCAAATCCACGTTCACCGTGTTGCGAAGATCCCCAAAGTTCAACTCATTCCGCGTGTCGTGAGCATAGTAGGCAGCCAGCTGCATATCCCGCCCTGCTCCCATCGCGCGCGTCCAATTCCAAACAATGTTTCCCCCGTAGAGAGTCGCTTCGCCGTTGAGGACGAAGTTGGCAGGCGGATTGTAGCTGGACGCTCCGACGCTCTCGCCGAAATACTGGCCGTAAACGTCGCCCTGCAGGCGATAGCGATCGCGGGAATTCCGAGTCCATTCGATGCGGAATCCGCCCTGCCCGCTATGCCAGTCGTCGTAGTTGTTGCTGTCCGTATGGAACTGCGGTGCCCATCCGAATCCTTTCAGATAGACGCGGTACGTCATTCCTTTGTCGTTGCCGGAACCGCAGCGCGCATCTCCAAGAAACTGCTCCGAATTGCCCCCGCCTGCCGTCTCGAGGATGCCCTGAGTGTCTTTGCTGTTTTTAGTGATGATGTTGATAACGCCATTGACCGCATTCGGACCCCAGATCGTCCCGCCCGGCCCGCGGATCACTTCAATGCGGTCGATGTCTTTCATTATCACGTCCTGTGTTTCCCAATAAGTGCCCGCGGTGAACGTGGTGTAGACCGTGCGGCCGTCAATCAGCACCAGGACCGACCGCGAGAGGCGGCTGTTGAATCCGCGAATGCTGATGGCGTACTCCCCGCTGGTGATGCGCGCCACTTCCACCCCCGGCGCCAACCGCAACGCTTCGGGAACGCTTCTTGCGCCGGAACGCTCGATGTCGTCCTGCGTGATCACATAGATCGCCGCCGCCGTCCTCCACACCTCTTCGGGCTCTTTCGATACGGTGGTGACCTCGATCTTCCCGAGTTGTTCGAGCGTCATCGTTTTCAATGGATTCTGCCCATCGCCGCCCTCAGTTGGTTGCATGCCGGGCACCGGGACAGTGAACAACATTGAGATCGCAACCGCGAAGAGTGGGAACACGTGGAGGAAGCCGTGGCGGCGTCGGCTGCGAGCCGGGCTCAACGCGAAGCCGGCAGAATGCGATGGGAAAAAGCACCATGCCTGCTGGCCTTGATGAGCGAGCGGAAATACCATCAAATCTCAATCCTCAAATTCACCGCGCCCGCGACGCTGAATCGGGGTTTGGCAAGAGCAACGCTCTGGGAGTATTGGGGGAAAACGATTTCTCCGTGCTTTGATGCGGATAGTAGGGAAAAAGGTTGTTGGGGCTGCAATTAAATCGATTGTGCTTGCGTGCCGCAAACTGACTCTGGTACTAATTCTCTGCGCTAAATTACCTGCGCCTTAGACGCATCTACGGAACGGCGAGAGCTGTTGCCGGGGATGCGAGGCTTAAAGAGCGGACACCCCCTCCAGATCCGCAACGCTACCCAAAATCCAATCTCAAATCGAAAACTCAACACCCAAAAGGAGAATTCACATGAACTTCCCCCCCTTGAGGACTGCCTCGCGCGTATTCCAATTCGCCGACGCGCCTGGCGCAACATCAACGGCACATGCCCAATCCTTCAATAAAAGTTTGACAATCAAATCAATGAGCAAACGCTTGTTTAGCCTCGGACTGCTCTTCTTCGCCCTTGGCGGCCTGACTGCGAGCAAGACTGCAAATGCGCAGCTTTTCACATTTCACAATTTGGCGACAGGCTTTTGTCTGGCCCCGCAAAACGGCAGCAGCAGCGCTGGCACCGACCTCATCGTATGGGCATGTAACGGTCAGATAAACCAGACGTGGTTTCTTGCAGGCCCTACCTCACTCGGAGTTCTTCCTGCTGCGAACCTTTTGCTTAATAATCAGGAAACATGTAATGGCTGCTTTTCAGTGGCTGGCGTACAAGGCGGCAACATGAAAGACGGTACGCCCGTAATTCTCTGGACTGAAGATCCTCCCAATAACGGGCCTACGAACAACCAAGGCTGGGAGCTAATATTTATCGAGAACGATCAGAACAATCAGCCCTGCTTCGCCATTGCCAATGCGGGCACCACCAGCGGAGCGCCATTTGTGCTGGGTGTGGCAGGCGGCAGCACGGTCGAGGGAGCACAAGTTGTCGTGTGGCAAAATGCGGTTGGTTCCCTTACACTTGGAACGATAGCCGCAAACCAGGCATGGTGCGCGTACGTTGCGCAGTAAGAGCAGCGCCATTTGTTGAATAGCTGGCTGTTTCGATCCGGAGAAACCGACGGTTTCTCCGGATTTTTTGTTCCGTGCGAATTTCTGGACCCCATCTCAGTACGACCTTGCGCTCTCCGTCTTGAGCGGCCAGTTATCTGTTCGGAAAGGCCCCGCGGGCAGCCCGGCGCCGTTCGCAAGCGTCGCGGCGGGGTTGGACTGCCAGGCATACCGCACCTCTTTGGGGCTGGGCACCGATGGCGAAAACACCACAACCGTATCGCCTTCGATGCGCGCATCGGCCCAGTGCCACACATGGTCGTCACCGGCAATCGAGAATTCCTCGAGCTTGCCCCCCGTAGCAACCAGGCCTCCATCGGCGTGCGTGAAGTGCAGCCGGATGGAGCCGGGAAGCCGCTCGACAGACGCCAGCGTCGGGCCGGAGTAGACCACATTCTTGCCGTAGTACTTTGCCAGCGCGCACAAAGCGAGCCGCTCGCCCACCGGCTGCTTGTCTTTAGCATGAATGTTATTGGCATCGCCGGTATCGATCGTCACCGTGAGGCACGAGTTGGGAACGGCAGCGGCGGCGATGGCCTGCGACTCGCGGGTCTCAGTCCATGGATCGCCGTCGACGGGGACGGCGCTGCGTGGCGTGAAGGCGGGCAGGCTGACAATATAGAACGGAAAGTCGCCCTGGCTGAAGAGCGCGCGCCAATCGTCGATCATGACGGGTAGGATCTTGCGGTACTGGAAACCGCGCGGCGAGTTTTGCTCGCCCTGGTACCAGAGCGCGCCGGTAATCGCGAGCGGCGCGATGGGCTTGAGCATACCTTCGTAGAGCACTGAGGGCAATACAGGCCAGTTCTCATACGAGATCGGCATGGCATGCGGCGGACGTGCGTCCACGCTGAGCTGGGCCCGCCACTGCCCGGCCAGAGGAATCACGGTTTTGTCGCTCACCGTCTTGTCACCAAAGACGATCTGAAGGTCTTCCGGCTTCGACATGAATCCGCCGTCGGGTTTCGTCTTGAGCACGCGGATGGCAATCACGTTGCGGCCGGGCTTGAGTGCAGGGGCGGGATAAACGCGCGGGTTCTCAACCCACGCGCTGGCGCCGGTCCACTGGCCATTGATGTGGACCGTATCCATATGCTCGATCACGCCGAGGTGGATCATCGCCCGTCCCGCCGGCAAGGGATCGGGCAGCGTGATCTCCTTGCGGAACCATACGACGGCCGGCTGGTCGGGCACGCCAAGTTCCGCGAATCCGCCGGGAACCGTCACCTGCTTCCAACCGGAATCGTCGAAGTCCGCAGCCTCCCAGTGACCTTTCTGGCCGATGTCGTAATCGTCGTACCAGTGCATCACGTAGTTTCCGTATGCGGGCGCGCCCTTGGCCCTGTATTGATCGAGCAGGTCGAGCGGAACATCGAAGTCGCGCAACGGACGCAGCGAAGCCTCGCTGGCCCACGCCTCCGCGGGAGTGCCGCCGAGCGCATCGACAACTAATCCAATAGGGACGTGAATCTCCTGCCGCACTCTGCGTGCAAAGTAATAGCCCACCGCGGAGATCGATTTTGCCGTATCGGGCGAAAGCACGCTCCAGCTGCCGGCGATCGCGTCGACGGGATGGTAAGCCGGATTACCCGCAACCGTGAAGAAGCGAATCTCCGCATCACTGGCAGCCTTCACAACATCGTCGCCATTCTTCGTGAACGGCAGCGTCAGCTGCATGTTCGATTGCCCGCCGCAAAGCCAGACGTCGCCCACCAGCACGTTGTGGAGTTCTACGCTTTGGTGGCCGGTAATTTTGACGGTGTAAGGTCCGCCGGGCGCGGGCGGTTGAATGCTCACCTGCCAGTGTCCGTCGGCGCCCGCAATGCCCGTCACGGCGCTGTCGCCGATCTGAACGCGGATTTGGTCCCCAGGGTCGGACCAGCCCCAGAGCGCGTCGGGTTTCCCGCGCTGGAGAACCATATTGTCGCCGAAGATGGTGCTGACGAAGGGCAGCGATTTTTGAGCGGCCGCAGCCGGCGTCGCCTGGCCCGGCGTAGGCTGCGCGAACGCGGAGGCGTGCGCGACAAACAGAAGCGCGGCAACTGCCGCGGCAACGCGAATAGCACGATTCATCATGATTGCATTCCTCTTGTTTTCAACTGCTCGCATCATTGGCACCGAAAATTTCTGGCATCCTGCGTGTCACCGCTTCCGGTGTACTGCGCGTGCTTGGGATAAGGACACAGCGGACGGCTGCGCCCTGGGAATGCCTTGCCCGTAGCAACAACGGAATCGGGCGCGACACCTTTCTCGACCCAGTCGACGATGGCGCTGAGCATGTCGAACTGGTCGAGTGACAGACCGCCGCCGCAGTGGGCCATTCCTGGAATGAGGAAGATGCGGCTCCATTGTTCCACCTTGTCTTCTCCTCCATTGGCTGCCGCAAGCGACTTGTAGTATCCCAGCGTGTCGAGAGCCGAGAACCACGGATCGCTGTCGCCGTGGAAGAAGATGAGCTTGCCACCGTCGAGCGAGAAGGTCGACAGATTCGTAGACGCCGGCTCGACAACCGGATCGGAGGCGTGCAACGCCGCCCTGTCCACGTCGAGTTCGGTTGCGGTGGTGTAAGGCCCGAAGAGGCCGCTTTTGCCCAGCGCGAGCAAACCCGGTACAAAGCCCTTCGTCGCAATACCGGCGTCGTAGAGGAATCCGGGATAGACCTGTGTGCCGTAGAAGTTCCTCGGGCCGGCAAAGGCCTTTTTGATCGCGGCGATCTTTCTCGGCGCAATGCAGCCATCGGTCTGGCCGGATTTGCAGGCGAGGACCGCGGGATCGAAATCGCAGCCGAGCGGATCGGAGATCATTCCGTCGACAACGCCGTCCTTTCCGTCGCACTGTTTCATCAGGGAGTCCATAAAGAGCTTGCGATCGCCGTCCGTTAGAAACTTGTCGATCTCCGGCTTGCCGGAGGCGTCTGTAGGCGAGGCCTGATTGTAGGCGACGGGAATCCATTGGCTGATGGCGAGGTTGGAGAAGCCGGTGCGCATGGCCGGATCGCCGGAAACGATGCCATTGAAAACCGTGGGATAACGCTGCGAAAGAATCATGCCTTCGCGCCCGCCCGTGGAACAGCCGACGAAGTAGGAATAC
>JBAWFY010000576.1:0-4952 GCA_049592335.1 Occallatibacter sp. | reverse complement strand
GGTGTAAGGAAAGCTCGTGACGAGCATGACCACCGTCTTGGGATTCTTAATGAAGACCTGCTTTACGATCTGCTCCTGATAGAGATCCATCGATTCGCGATCGCGGCCTTCGCGTCCGTCGCCAGGATCGGTGCAGGGCAGGGTGACGCCGCCGCCATTGCCGGGTTCGTTGTACCAGGCGTGGGCCTCGTCGCCGCAGGTAGGATTGTTGCCGACCACAACCACGGCGACGTCGGATTCGCTGGCCGCTTTGAGGGCGTCGTCTTCGCCATCCGGAGTATCGTACGCGGCGTAGTTCACCTTCACGTCCGGGCCCACCTCATTGCGAATGCCTTGAAGCGGCGTGATGGCGTAGGGCGGCGTGCCGCCGTACCAGTCCCAATGAACAACGTCGGCCAGCGGACCGATGACGGCGATGGACTTGATCTTGTTTTTATCGAGCGGCAGGAAGTTGTCCTGATTCTTGAGCAGCACTACGGACTCAAGCGCGATTTTTTGAGAAACTGCCTTGTCGCGGTCGCTCTCCCAGGGAATCGGCGAGTCCTTGATTGCGGTGTAGGGAACCATCTCCGGCGGATCGAGGAGGCCAAGCTTGATGGTGATGCGGAATTTGCGGCGCAGCGCCTCATCCAGGTCGGACTCTTTCAGTGAGCCGTCCTTCAGAGCCGCTTTGACCTCGTAAAGGTAACGATCGAGAAACTGATTGATGCCGGCCTTGAGGCAGGCGACGACGGCGGCTTCCTGGTTGGGGAAAAGGTGGCGTGGATCGACGAGCAAAGTGACGGCCCCGCCATCGCTTGAAATCACGTCGACACCCCACTTGTCGATGACGATGCTGCGCAGGATGGGGTTGATGGCCATGGGAGTGCCGTTCCACGCGTTATAGGAGGCCATCACGGCTTTTGCGCCGCCATCGAGGAACGCCATGCGGAAGGGAACTGAGTAGTACTCCCAGAACAGCCGCTCGTCGAAGTCAGAGGATGAGCTGTTGCGGTTGTCTTCATTCTCGTTGGCGAGAAAGTGCTTGAGCAGCGGAGACGCTTGCCAGTACTTCGGGTTGTCGCCCTCTAGCCCGCGGGCAAAGGCCGTGGCCATGGTGCCATTGAAGAAGGGATCTTCGCCGTAGACTTCCTCACTCCGGCCCCAGCGCGGGTCGCGGTCGAGATCCGACTGCGGACCCCACAGCATGAGGGCCTGGCGATCGTACTGCGGGGTCTGCGAGATGAAGCGTGCGTCGTAGCCTTCCACGCCGGCGGCCTCGCGCACCAGAGCAGGATCCCAGGTGGCTCCCATGCCGGGCGGCTGCGGGAACTGCGTCGTGGTGATGGGCTTGCGGCCCCATCGCGCTTCGCGCTGCACCACGCCGTGAATGCCCTCAGAAGCGCCGACGTTGGGAACGCCGAGGCGCGGAACTCCGGTGATGGTGCCGAGACAGTCGATCTTCTCCTCGACCGTCATGAGCGAGAGGAGATTGTCGATGCGCTGCTCGACGGGGAGATTGGGATTGTCAAAAGGGTAGTGCTGAAGATGCCACTGGTCCACTTGCTGCGTCAGTACCGTGCGGGAGAGCTGCTGGGCGAATGCGGGCGCGGCTAGCACAAACACCCAGAACGGAAGGACGAAATGCAGTTTCATCTTCATGGCAGCCTCTTTGGGTGCGGGGAGAATCTCGAAATTCAAACACCGAACATTCTAGTCGAGCGAGCTGGGCGGTTGCCGAGTGCAGCGCTGCGGGTCTGCGGGGCTTCGATCTTGCTGCAAAAAGACAACCCCGGCTGGAGCCGGGGTTGTTGTTCACTAGGAATTCTTCGCTGGGTACAGGTCTGCGGTCTCTGAAACCTGAAATCTGCCCCCTGAAACCTGCCTTTACGCGCGGACCTTGCCGGTCTCGCGATCCAGTTCCCTGAGGCGGGCGGCCTTGCCGCGGAGGCCGCGGAGGTAGAAGAGCTTGGCGCGGCGCACCTTGTAGCTGCGCATCAACTCTACCTTGTCGACGACCTTGGAGTTGAAGGGGAAGATGCGCTCTACGCCCTGGCCGAAGCTCATCTTGCGCACAGTAAAAGTGCCCTGGGGGCCCTTGTTGATGGCGATCACCAGGCCTTCAAAGGCCTGCAATCTTTCTTTATCGCCTTCTTTGATCTTCACTTGCACGCGAACTTGGTCTCCGGGCACAAACGCCGGCAAATCGGTGCGCTTCAGCTTGTCAGCCAGGCGCTGCATTACGGGATGGATGGACATGGGTTCTTCCTGCGATGGACTTGTCTTGTGTGAATCCTGCGCGATACGCAGAATATTTAGTTTATCAAAGAAACCCGGTGGATAGGAATTGAGGTAGTGGAACTTTGGCTGCGCTCGATCAGATCAGCGCCAGGGTTGAAGAGGGGACGGAGGGCGCCGCCGAAGCCGATGCGGCCGCCTGTGCCCAGATTTTGGCGAGTGCGCATCGGCAATGGCGATATTCCCCCGAGGATGAGTGATGCATACAAGGGCAAGTTCAACAAAATCAAGGACGGCCTGAACGGGGTTCGTCGCCGAAATCTTTGCCGCAGCTCCGTTTTGTGCAGCGCAGTCTAGTTCGGGATTACTGCGCCAGATCGTGAACCATGACAACGTGAAGGAAGCGCGGACCGTGGACGCCTTTGATACGAGTCATTTCGATGTCCGCGGTGGCGCTGGGACCGGAAATCCAGGTGATCAGCGCGGGCGGCTGGGGGACGAGAGCGAAGTACTCCGGCAATGTCTCCACAATCTGGCTGGCGCGCAGGATGCACAAATGCCAGTCCGGCAAGAGCGTGAGCACGCGCCGGCCTTCGCGGGCCGAGTGGTGCAGCACAATAGTGCCTGACTCGGCGATGCCGCAGAAAGCCTCGGTCACGACGCCTGCTGCCTGCTCGATTTCCGCGGTCGAGAGTCCGCGGTCCGCGATCAGTTCGAGCCCATCGAGATTGGGCGTGGCAGGAATCAGGCCGGCGGCGGAGATCTCAGGAGGGACGATCAATCGCCGCCTGCTGCCGGCCGCAATCTGCGATCGAATTGCCGCGCCGAGATCATCGGGCGCACATTCGACGACTTCAGCATCGTATTCCCGCAGCCGCTCGATCATCAGAGCGATGCGCGCCTTGTTCGCGAGCGCGCCGGCACGGGTGTAGGAGCGAGGGATCGACGCATAGGATTGCTCACGATCTGCCGCGGCAGTTGGCACGGATGTACGGATGGAGGCGAGGACTTTTTGCCGGGAGGTCATACTCCCTCCCTTTCCTGCGGCTTCGCCCGTTCGGCCCACCACTCGTGAAAAGTCTGGCCAGGAAGTTCGCGTAGATCGCGCGTTGCGGTCCACTTCGCACCCATGCCAGGCAATGTGTGAATCCATCCGTCTTCGCGCGTGAACGGCCGCAGCGCGATGCGCGCCATCCGTTGCGCCGCGTGAAAAAGGCCCGCGCGTGAAAATACGAGGCTCGCGATGCGCATGCCGAGATACATCGGATCGAAGAGACGTTTCGCCCGCCTGCGCTGCTGGTCGGTGACCTGGGCGCGCAAATCGATGAGAACTTCTGGAATATTGATCTTGACCGGGCAGACCTCGTAGCAGGCGCCGCAGAGTGAGGAGGCATAGGGCAGCGACTGCGCAAAATGCATTTGCGTCAATTGTGGAGTGAGGATAGCGCCAATTGGGCCCGGATAGACCGAGCCGTAGGCATGGCCGCCAGTTTGCCGGTAAACCGGACAGCTGTTCATGCAGGCTGCGCAGCGGATGCAGCGCAGCGTCTGGCGCTCGACTTTGCGGCGCAGAATGGCGGAGCGGCCATTATCGAGCAGTACCACGTGGAAGCTCTGTGGGCCGTCGTTCGGCGTGACACCGGTCCACAGAGAGGTGTAGGGATTCATGCGCTCTCCTGTGGCGGAGCGCGCCAGCAGTTGCAGCATGACCTCGAGATCCTGGAAGCGCGGCAGTACCTTGTCGATGCCCGCCACCGTGATCATGGCACGCGGCAACGTGAGACACATGCGCCCGTTGCCCTCTGATTCAACCACGGTGACCGCGCCAGTCTCCGCGACGAGGAAATTGGCGCCGCTGATGGCCGTGGGCACGGTGAGGAATTTCTTCCTGAGGTACGCGCGCGCCGTCGCGGTGAGCGTCTCCGGATCATCGGAAAGGTCCGGCAGGTTCATGCTGCGCGCGAAAATCTCCCGCACTTGGCCACGGTTTACGTGCAAAGCAGGCACAACAATATGCGAAGGCTCATCGTTGCCGAGCTGCAGAATGATCTCGGCCAGATCGGTCTCGAAGACGTCGATGCCGGCGGTCTCGAGAAAAGGATTGAGCTGAATTTCCGCCGAGGTCATGGTCTTGATCTTGATGACCTCGCTGGCGTTTTCGGCATGCAGTAAATCAAGAATGATTTGACGTGCTTCGGATGCATCCGAGGCCCAGTGCACGATTCCGCCAGATTCTGTACAGCGCGCTTCGAACTGCTCAAGATAGAAATCTAGATGCTCTAGCGCATGATCGCGGATAGCAGCGGCGGCCGTGCGCAACTCCTCCCAGTCGCCTTTCTCCGCCACCAGGCGGGCGCGTTTGGCCTGGATGACATCGACGGCGTGGGCCACATTTTTGCGCAACTGTGCGTTGTTCAGCACCGGCAGTGCGGCCTTGGGAAATGGCGGCGCATGTGCCGGATCGAGCACGGGATGGTAGGAGGTCCCGCTCATGGCGCGAACTCCAACGGCGACGCCTCCGTGCTGGCGAGAATCTGCGCCAGATGAATCGTCTTCATGTGCGATTGTTGCCGGCGCAAAGCTCCACCGAGATGCATCAGGCAACTGTTGTCGAGCGCCGCGCAGAACTCCGCGTTCGTGTTCAGCACATCTTCAAGCTTGGTCGACAGCATGGCCGACGAAACTTCTGCGTTTTTCACCGAGAACGTTCCACCGAAGCCGCAGCAGCGGTCGAG
>JBAWFY010000575.1:0-13142 GCA_049592335.1 Occallatibacter sp. | reverse complement strand
GTCGTGCGCTACCTTAATGCCGTGCGCATTGCCGGCTTCGAGCAGCGGCACCACAATCTCTTCCGTCGTGCCGGGATAGGTCGTGCTTTCGAGCACAATCAGCTGGCCCTCGTGAATGTGCGGAGCGATCGCTTTCACCGTGCCGGTCACGAAACTCAGGTCGGGCTCGTGATGCTCGTCGAGCGGCGTAGGCACGCAGATGATGACGGCATCCATCGCGGCAATCTCAGCGTAGTCCGCCGTGGCGCGGAAGCCGGATTTCTGCGCTTCGACAATGGACTCGGGAAGAATGCGAACGATGTAGGACTTACCGGCGTTGAGCGTGGACACCTTGTCCGCCGCGATGTCGAAGCCGGTGACGCGGAAACGCTCGCCGGAAAAAAGCAGCGCCAACGGCAGCCCAACATAGCCCATCCCCACAATGCCAATGCGGGCCTCGCGCGATTCCAGTTTCAGTTTGAGCTCGGGAAGAGGGTTCGCTGTTGCAGCCTTCATGCTGTCGATTGTACAGCCTTGCAGTTCACAGGGACGCGGGGCCATGAGCCTCTGTTTTGGCTCGTCAAGTCGCAAAAAATGCGGGGCCTTATACTGGAATCAACGGCAGGTCAATCGCAATAGAAGAGAGAAACAGAGGGATGAAGGCTCTGCACGTAGTGGGGGCGCGGCCTAATTTTATGAAGGCTGCGCCTGTGTATCGCGCCATGGCCAAAAGCGGCCACGAACAGACGCTCGTGCACACGGGCCAGCATTACGACGCTCTGATGTCCGATGTTTTTTTCGAGGCGCTGGAGATTCCCGCTCCCGATGAAAGCCTGAACGTGGGTTCGGGCAGCCACGCCCAGCAGACCGCGGCCATAATGAGCCGCTTCGAGCCGGTAGTGCTCAAGCACCAGCCAGACGTTGTGCTGGTCTACGGTGATGTGAACTCAACCGTCGCCGCGGCTCTGGTCTGCTCCAAGCTCGGCATTCGAATCGGGCACGTGGAGGCCGGCCTGCGCTCCTTCGACCGCACCATGCCGGAGGAGATCAACCGCCTCGTGACCGATCAGCTGGCCGACATGCTGTTCACTCCCTCGTCCGACGGCGACGAAAATCTGATGCGCGAAGGCGTGGCACGGGAGAAGATATTCCTCGTGGGCAACGTCATGATCGACACGCTGGTGCGCTTCCTGCCCAAAGCGGAGCAGCTATTTCCCGAGCTTAGGAAGAAGCTTTCTGTCGATCGCTACGGCCTGGTCACTTTGCATCGGCCTTCGAACGTCGACGATGGCGCAACATTTTTGCCCATGCTCGCGGCCCTCAGCGAATTGAGCCATGAGCTGCCTTTGGTGTTTCCGGTTCATCCCAGGACCAGCCAGCGCTGGGCTGCCGAGCTCAAGGGAGCGGGCGAAGGGCTGCGCGTGATCGAACCGCTCGGATATCTCGAGTTTCTTGCCCTGCAGCAACACGCGAACGTGGTCATCACCGATTCAGGCGGCATTCAGGAAGAGACCACGTATCTGCGAACGCCGTGCTTGACTCTGCGCGAAAATACCGAGCGGCCGATCACGATCACGCACGGCACCAACCTGTTGATCGGGCGCGATTGGGACAAACTCCGCAAGGGCTTTCGCGCGGCGCTCAATGGCGACCGTGAGCGCAAGGCGCCGCCGCCCTTGTGGGACGGAAAGGCTGCGGAGCGAATCGCCGCCATCGTGACACAATCGGTGGCCCGCTAATGTCGATGCGCCAGATTCTCGAATGTAGTTTCGTGGTCGGAGAGCGATGAGCGATTTAAATGTTCTGCTGGTCAGTTATTCTTTTCCTCCTGCTGGAGGCACCGGCGTTATGCGTGCGGCGAGCCTGGCCCGCCACCTTCCCGGCGAAGGCATCCGGTTGGATGTTCTGACCACGCGCAATGCCTCTGCGGTCGGAACGGATTCATCGCTGCTCAAAGAAATCCCGACCGAAGTGCGCATTCATCGCACCGTCACACTTGACCTTCCCTTCGGAGTCAAGAAGCGAATTAAAAAGCTGCTGATGGGCAACAAGCCTGCTTCGGCAGCGGCGCCAGCCTCGGCGAACCAGCCCGGAAAGCCGGGTATCGCGAAGAGGGTGATCGGAAACATTCTCGTTCCCGACCCGCAAGTCACATGGTTTCCCGTGCTAAGCCGCGCCGCGGCCCGCATTGTTAAAGAGCGCAAGATCGATCTCGTTCTCATCACAGCGCCGCCTTTTTCCACGCTGCTCCTGGTAGAGAGCCTCCGCAAAAAATTTCCCGACTTGCCCATCGTTCTCGACTTCCGCGACGAATGGCTGACGACCGCTTTTGAACTGGTCAGTTTCCTTTTCAGCCGCAGCGATCATGCGCGCAACACCGCCGCCAGAATCGAAGCCGGAGCGGTGATGAACGCCACGGCCGTCGTAGCAGTAACTGAGGCCGCGCGCCGCAAAATACATTCCCGATACACCAACCTGCCGGACAACAAATTCCATCTGATTCCCAACGGCTACGATGCCAGCAAGCTGGTCCGCGGCGAATCCGCGCCGCGTCCCGGCGACAGAATCGTCGTCACGCACGTCGGCACCATCTACACTTCCACCGAACCAACGGCTTTGGTAGATGCGGTCCAGTCGCTGCCGCCCGAAGTCCGGTCCCGTTTCCTTTTCCGCTTCATTGGCCACATTGAAGAGCCGCGTTTTCGCGACGCAATTCTCAGCCTGGGCGATGCGGTAGAGCTGAAGGGCTATCTGCCACAACGCGAGGCCCTGGCGCTGATGAATGAGACCGATTATGTGCTCCTGATCAATCACGATCCTCTCAACGTCGGGGGCAAATTCTACGATTACGTCGGTGGGGTCAAGCCCATCCTGGGCGCTGTTCACCCGGAGGGCGAGACGCGCCGCCTCTTCGACGAATTGCGCGCAGGCTGGTGGGCGCCGGTTGACGATGTAGATGGCATTCGCAAGCTTTTTCTGGACGCGGCCAACCGCGGCAAAGCGCCCATCGCCGATTTCAAGCCCGATACCGCCAAAATCGCACAGTACGAGCGGAAGGCGCTGGCCGAACGCTATGCCGCACTGTTGCATGCCGTCGCGGGCGCAGGCGGCCAAAGGAATTCCGCCGAAGCAGAATCACCGGCTCGCGGAGAACGAGCCTAGCCATGCGCAGAATCGCCGTCGTCACCCGGTACTTTCCGAGTTCGGGCGAGCCCTCGCAGGGCCGGTCGCTCTACGAAACCCTGCGCGTCCTCAGCCGCAGCGCGGAAATCAAAGTTTTCTATCCCAATGCCGCCTATCCCAGAATTCTTCAGCCGCGCAGCAGGGCCTACGACAACCTCGACCGCAACTTTCGCCCAGCCGGCGTGAGAGTGGAGTACTTCAACTATCCGGCGCTTCCACTGGTATCGAGGCCGTTAAACGGCTGGATGACGGCGCGCACGCTTTGGCCTCACATACGCGCCTTCCGGCCAGATGTGGTATTCGGCTGCTTCCTTTATCCGGAAGGCTACGCTGCGCTCAAAATCGGTCGTGCCCTCGGAGTGCCGGTAGCAGTGATGAGCATAGGCTCGGATTTGAATCGCATCGGCGATTCCTTTTCGGCGCGCTACACGAAGAGGGTCCTGCGCGAAGCCGACTCAATCGTCACGGTGTGCGACGACCTGCGCAAGACAGCGGTCAACCAGGGAGCACCAGCCGCTAAAACCAGAGCGATTCTTAACGGCTGCGATTTAGAGATCTTTCGGCCGCAGGATCGAAACCGGGCGCGTGAGCGGCTTGGACGAGAAGGGCTTCAAATCGACGCGTCCTCGGAAGCAGTGGTCTACGTAGGCCGCATGGACCTGAAGAAGGGATTGCGCGAACTCGTCGAAGCCGCGGCAGCGCTGCACCAAAGCCGGCCGCGCCTTCACTGCTATCTCATCGGCCGCGGCCCAGACAGCTCCGTAATCGAAGATTTCATTCGCAGCTTTGACGCTGGCAGTTACGTCCACCTGATTCCCGGATGCGCTTTCGAAGAGGTTGCAACGTGGATGGCCGCCGCCGACGTGGTCACCCTGCCGAGCTACATGGAGGGCTGCCCCAACGTGATTCTGGAGGCTCTCGCAAGCGGCCGCCCCGTTGTCGCAAGCAACGTCGGCGGCATTCCTGAGATTCTGGATGACTCCTGCGGGCGTCTTGTACCCCCGCGAGATCCGGCAAAGCTGGCCGAAGCGCTGGCATCGGCGCTCGGTGCCCAATGGGATTCAAAGGCCATCTGCGCCCGCGGGAGCCGCAGCTGGAACGCTCCGGCAACGGAGCTAATGGAGGTTTTCGAAGCCCTTGCCGCAATCAAGCCGGGGCCGACCCAACCCCGCTGACCAGCCGCCTGGTTCCTGTCCGCCGGCCCTCAGTGCAATAACGTGCTCGATTCGCTTCGACCGTCCGCCCCGATCGCTTTGAACGGGAACTCGTCGATCCTGTTCGTGCGCCCGTGTGCGGGAGCTGCGTGGCTCACGTCGTGGTCTTTGTCAATCGACGATCCGATTTGGAATTCCTGCAGCTTGTAAAGCAGCGAGCGATAACTCATCTTCAGCCACTTGGCGGTCTTTGAGCGATTCCAGCCGTTGGCCTGAAGAACACGCAGAATGATCTCGCGCTCCAGATCCTGCGTGGCTGCCCGGGTAATGTCCTTGAGCGAAACCGGGCTGGTCAGGTCGATCTCCGTGGTCAGTCGCGCCGGCGCGCCTGGCACCATCTCCGAAACCAGAACGTCTTCGCTGCCGATGAGCACATAGTTGCGGACCATGTTCTCGAGTTCCCTGATGTTTCCCGGCCACGAGTAGTGCTCCATCATGCGCATCATCTCGCGGCTAAGCGGCTTCGGCGTTTGCCTCAGCGCCTTCGAATGGATCTCGAAGAAATACGCAACCAGCATAGGAAGGTCCACGATGCGCTGGCGCAACGGCGGCAGATCGATGGTGACGGCATTGATGCGAAAGAAAAGGTCGAGCCGGAAGCTGCCATCGTCGATCCGCTCCCTCAGGTTGCCGCGCGCGGCGCTCACCAGCCGTGTGTCCACCTGCCGGGAGTCCTGCGCCCCGACGCGCGCGAACTTGCCATCCTGCAAAAGCTGCAGCAGCTTCGCCTGGACCGTAAGCTCGAGGCTTCCCACTTCGTCGAGGAAGAGCGTGCCCTCGTGCGCCAGCTCCACCCGGCCCCGCTTGGTGGCATGCGCGCCGGTAAACGCGCCCTTCTCGTAGCCAAAAAGTTCCGACTCGATGAGAGGCAGCGGGATCGCCGGACAGGTCACCTTGACCCACGGCGAGCTGGCGCGCCGGGAGAAGGCGTGGATCATCTTGGCCAGAATCTCTTTACCGGTGCCGCTCTCTCCCTGTATCAGGACCGGAACATCGGTGTCGGCCACCCGCTGCAGCTTCTCGTAGGCGGCGGCCATTCTGGCCGAACGGCCAAAGAACACCTCGAGTGGAGGCAGCTCCTGAAGATCGACGGTTTCGTGCTGCGATGCCATGGGCATTTTTATCCTGACTCCGTGAAACGGGCGGACCGGGAGAATCACTACTCTCTTTTGATCTGTTTGCAATCTTTATGCCGAAATGTGAGAATTTGAGCTGTAGAGTCTTATTCCACATAGGTAACCACCACTGTTCTCTAAAGTGGCAGATAAATGCCCACTTTCGGGTCATGCATCGCCTCGCACGATCCACGAAGATTCAATTTTGGTCACGGTAACTATTACCCCCAGCATAAATTTTATGAAAAACATTGCGCAAAAAGTGAAGGAATTGACACATGCGATGGTACGATTTTCTCACCCCCTAGTGCTCGTGTTCGCGGGAACATCGCGGAAAGGCAGCAACGAAATGGACACTCGGCGGGGAAGAATTGCTCCACTTTTTGGCCGCCTTTGGGCCGGCCTGGTTCCTCTGATTGGCTTGGGCAAGTTCCGGTTTCTGCAGTCATCTCCGAATTTCATCTGTTTCCCGGGCTTGAGCGCGAAGTGACCCCCCCAAATGACCATGAAAACTGCGACCAAAACGTTGCCTCAGATTGCGGCTTTGGGTGCTGACGCTACCCTTCTCCACTTTGTGGAGCGGATGCTGTCGGATCGCTATCGCGTGAATGTATTCACCGCGCCGGCGGAGCTGAACGCCAGGCTGCAGGAGCCCGGCAATGTCGATCTCCTGCTGATGGACTGGCAAAGCGGGAACGGCAACGGCAACGGGCACGGAGACGCCCTCGCGCGGCTGGCCGGTATTCGCGCCATCAAGCCCTCGCTCCCCATCGTATTGTTTGCCCGCTCCGTCGATCTGAAGGATGTTTTGCAGGCGGCGCGCTTGGGCGCGAGCGACGTCATTTTGAAGCCGTTCGGGAAGAGCGACGTCGATCACGCGGTGGAGCTGCACCTGGCCAATAACGGCAGCGCGAAGCTGAGCGCCAGCGAAGACATCGTGCAGGAAATCCCTCTCGATGAGGACACCACCTTCGTTTTGTCGTCAAAACGCATGCACGAGCTCGAGGCGCAGTGCCGGCTGGTGGCGCGCACCGACATCCCCGTTCTGATCCTGGGTGAAAGCGGCACGGGTAAGGAAGTCGCAACCCTGTTCATCCACAAAATGTCCTCGCGCAGCAATCGCAGCTTTCTCAAGGTGAATTGCGCGGCCATGCCCGCCGATCTGCTCGAAAGCGAGCTTTTTGGCTACGAGCAGGGCGCTTTCACGGGTGCGGTCAAGGCCAAGCCCGGCAAATTCGAGCTTTGCAACGGCGGCACCATCTTCCTCGACGAAATCGGCGAGATGCCCGCGGCGCTGCAGGCCAAGCTGCTTCAGGTTCTGCAGGATGGATCGTTCGCCCGCCTCGGCGGCCGCTATACCATGCGCGTAAACGTGCGCGTGATTGCCGCAACCAACGTCGACATCAAAGAAGCCATTGCTCAAAAGAGGTTCCGCGAGGATCTCTACTACCGGCTCAACGGGTTCACGCTGAAGATGCCCCCCTTGCGCGAGCGCACCGAAGAGGTCCCGGTATTTGCCCATTACTTTATGCGCAAGACGGCGGGCAAGCATGGAAGCATGCCGCTGCACATTTCACCCATGCTGATGCAGGCCCTTTGCAACTATCACTGGCCGGGAAATCTGCGCGAGCTCGAAAACATCATCAAGCGCTACTTCATTCTTAGCGACGAGCAGGCCATCATGTGCGAGTTGAGGCCGACGCAATTCGCAAGCTCATCGAATTCGATCGCAGACACGGCCTTCGTTCCCGGCCTGAAGCGCCTGGTCAAGAGCATTAAAGGCGATGCCGAGTCGGTGGCGATCGCGCAAGCCCTGGAGGGGACCGGATGGAATCGAAAGGCAGCCGCCAACCAGCTGCAGATCAGTTACAAAGCCCTGCTGTACAAAATCAAGCAATACAATCTAAGCCCCATCGAGAAGCAGCAGCGACCGAGCGCGATGTGAACCGGAAAACCGCTTTACCGCACAACAACATTCAGTCCACTGCAGCCCCTGTTGTCATTCGCTGCGGAGATCGCCTCGTAAAAGGACAGCTCGAATCTCCTTGCTGGAACGCGGAGGAGAATGTGTTGCCGGCCCCGCCCAGCGAGGCTTGCGATGTCTTTCGTATCCGCAGGCTGGATACAAATGTGGTTGAGGAAATTCCTGCCGGCGACGTCAGCGCCATTTTTTTTGTGAACGACTTCCACGGCGATTCCAAGCGCGACACCGTGCGTTTCCACGCTCATGAGCCGGTGCTTCCCGGAATCTGGATTCAGGTACAGTACCCGACCGGCGAAGTGATTGAGGGAGTCGTCGAAAACTCCATTCGTTTTCTCATCGACCCCGGATTCTTTCTGCGGCCCACCGACCCCGGCAGCAACAACAGGCTCATCTATGTGATGAAGAGCGCGCTTGTCGATCATCATGTGCTCGGAGTGACGAAGCTCTAGCGCCCTGTCGCCAGGGGGTTCGGATACCACCACAATCGGAATGAGCAGGGGGGCCCCTACAGCCTAGCTGCGCGTCCCCGTGCGCGCCGTAGTCCGCGCGTGACGGGCCTTCCAGCCCACGGTCAATGCAAGAATCAGTAACGCGCTGCCCAGAAGCACCAGGGACGACGGCTCGGGAGTCAGATGTGCAGGCCCGCCGCCAGGACTCGGAATCGGGTTATTCGAGTCATAGCTTCCGTTGTCTGCAAAATAGAAGTAGGTGCCATTGCTGAAGAGATTAAGGTCATAGGAGCCATTCACCTCAATCAGCAATCCGTACCAATCCAGGATCCCGACGCCACTGGCCTTCGAAAACAACACATTGTCATATTGGAACCCGTACTGGTCAACTATGCCGGGCGGCGTTACCCCGGTAGGTACCACGACCGCGGGGTTCGTAGCCAGGTTCACGTGCCCCGTGTCAGGGTCTGAGAACCAGCCGGTCACCCCTGTGATCAGCTCGACGCCCGTCGGTTGCCCGGCGATCTGGCTGGACGTAAAGGTGAGGTCGGATTGAAAATTCGTTCCGTCAATCGCAAACGTGAACGAATCGGCTTTCGCAAACTGGGTAAATGCAATCGCCATCGCGATCGCCAATGTTTGGAACCAGATCTTCTTCACTGCTCCTCCGCATTGCCCATACGGGCCTTGTGTTCCAGGGGAGGATTGCTTTCTACATCTCGTCTACAGCACGATTCGACGGCTGTACGGTTGCTGCGCGCCGCGTGAAGTCATGATTTGGGGGAGCAAGCTCCAGACCCTGTTCCCGCGCGCGGTTTCGCCTTCCAGTAGATCCTGCCCGCAAGGGTCAGCAAGCCGCTGCCCAGCAGCAACAGGGATTCGGGCTCTGGAACCGGCGCAATCGCGCCGCTGCCATTCACTCCCACGTTCAAATCGAGAGGTACCCCGGCGGTTCCATTGTCAACAAAATTCTGTGTTCCGGTGATGTTGATCCAGCCGGTATAAGGACTGCCATCGTTCAGTCCTTGGGCGATCCCGATCTCGTACCCGGATCCATTGAGTGTGCCGGTATAGAAAACCAGGCCGCCTGCTGCGTCTAGGTAGTAAGGGTTGCCAGGAGAGTAGAGCAGGTTGTCGTAACCTTCAGCGCCATCCTGCGTAAAGTAGCCGTTGGCATTCCCTTGGATGGTGCTGATCGGCGTCGGCGTCCCTTGATCGGGATAAAGGTGGATCGCCTGATCGATGATCCCCAGCCCATGATCGGTATCCGTGAAGGTACCTGTCATGCCGGTGATGTTCCACGCGCCCGTAGCGCCAATCTCGCTCGCGGTTAGGATTCCCTGCGCGACGAAGTCGCCGTTTTGGCTTACAAAGTCGAACGTGAACGATTCGGCTTTCGCAAACGGGGTCGCGGCAATCGCTATTGCGATTGCTAATGCCTGAAACAACGTCTTTCTCACAGCCGCTCCACTTACCCTTGCCGGCCTTTGATCCGGGAAGAATTCTTACAGCACTTTCATCCGCAGCCCCATGCAACTTACTGCAAGAGCTGTCGTTCGGCTGTGCAGAGACGGACTACTGCACACGCCGCGTGACCGCTATTTGGAGGAGTTTCTACACTCCTCCATGCACGTAAGGTTCCAGATCATGGTTATTTAGAATCAGCGATATAAGGACTGCACCCGATCTTGAATGTGCAACAAATTGCCTATCCAAGCCGTTGAGAAAGCGCAAAGTTTTTCCCACGCCAATGACCTCTCCGGTAGTCTCTGCCCGTAAGCGCACTTCGCCGCTGCCGAGCAGGAGCAGGATTCGGCTTCAAAAACGGGAGCCATATCAAAGGTAAGTAAGGCAGATAAAAAGGCCAGCCATCAAACGATGGCCAGCCTCGACGATCTGCTCGAAAACTAAAAGAACGGATTCCGCGAACCTTCCTCACCGGGAACGGTTCGCGGAATCGTGCGTAATGGCAACGCCCAGCTTAGTGCGCGGCCTTCTTACTTGCCGCGTGTTTCTGCGGCAGCGGCTTGCGCGCCTGCGGCTTTACCTCGCTCTCGTCCACCGGAGTGGTTCCCTGCACATCGTTCGTGAACGTTGCCCCCGCGGGCAAGAGGTAATTCTCGACCGTCTGGCTCTCGCCGGTTCCCGTAGCCACACTGATGCGCGAAGCATCGATGCCCTGCTCGGTCACCAGGTAGTCCTTGGCGTTCACAGCGCGCTGCGCCGCAAACTGGTCCACTGTGGCGTGTTTGTGCTTGGCCGCAACCTTCTCCTGCTTGGCTGTCTTCGCAGCCTCGTCGTTGGTCTGCTCACCCACCAGAACCGCCTTGGCGTCGGCCTGCTGTTTCAGGTCAAGAGCTACCTGGTCCAGGCAAGCCTTGGCTTCGTTGTCCACGCGCATCGGCCGCTTCGGATCGTTGGTGAAGTTGATGCTGCAAAGCGCCTGCGCATGCGGCAGCGGCGGAGCAGGCTTGGCAACGATCGTCACGCTGGTCTTTGCGTTCGCCGTATGGCCCTTGTCGTCCGACACGTTGCAGATAATATCCACGGCTCCGGTGGGCGCGCCCGCCGGCGAATAGACCGCCGTGGTTCCCGTTCCCGTCACCGTGCCCGCCGTGGCCGAGTAGCTGTACGTCAGCGGCCGGTTCTGCGGACTTACTGCCGTCGTGGTCACCGTCGAGGTGCCATCCGGATAAATCGTGGTGGGGCTCGCGGAGCAGCCGATGGTCGGCGGCTCGTAGGCCTTCACGGTGATGCCCGCGGTGGCAGTGGCCATCTCCCAGGGATCTTTGCCTTCCTTGCCCGGCTTGCCTTCCCGCGCCGTCACCTTCACGTTGTATTCACCCGGCGCAAGATTGCAGGTATCCACCTTGGCCGTCGTATCGCTGCCTGTTACTCCCTCACCCGACCAGTCGTAGATCACATGGTCCTTGGGATTCAGGCCGCCGGCCGTTGCCGTTACAGTCACCGGGTCGCACGGATAAACCGTCTCGGGATTGGCCGAGGCCTCAAGCGTAATGCCCGCCGGAGGAGCAAGCGAGCCTGCGTGGATGACGATGCCCGTGCTTAAGCGCGCGGCATTGATGCTGGCCTCGCCGCCATAGGGCACATCGCCCCAGTTGGCGTGCATGTATTCGTAATCGGCCTGGAAGATGCGAATCGCCAAACGCCGATGGAACCAGGGCGTCTGATAATCCATGCCGCCGCCAACAGTCACACCGGGGCCCAGTTTTCTGGGCTCAAAGTACGGTCCTTCCACCACTTCGGCATCCCCGAGCGCATGCGCGAAGAAGGTGACCTTGTCCATCGGAGCGCGAAAGGTGATGCCGCCGCCGAAGGTCATGAATCCGTCGTCGTTTTCTTTGGTGCCGATGTTGCTGCTGCAGCACTGCACGCCCCACTCATGAAAGGCGGCCTCGCCCACGACGCCCACATGACGATTGAAATAATATGCAGCGCTGAAGATCCCGCCCAATGTCACCGGGTCGTAGGACACCGAAACCGGCGCCGGGGGATTGTTCGGTGTCTCGGTATTCACTGTCCCGTGGGGCGACAGATAGCTATAGCCCATGAAGATATCCCACCTGGATGGATAAGTGCCCGCGCCGCTGCCAGACGGCGCCGCCTGAGCCGCCACGACTGCCGGCACGGCAGCCACAGTGAGCAAAGCAAGCACGCGGCCCGCAGCTTTCAAAACACGAATTCTCATGCCTCTATCCTCCCCAGAATGGCTGATACAACACAATGAAATGAATGATCGCGAGGAACCCGGCGAGCCCCGAACACACGCACAGTCACAGCGGTGTAGAAGATTCGCTGCTACTGCCCCCAGTATGATTAAACCACATGCCCGCGCCTCAAAGCACACTTTGTAAGATGCGCGCTTCGCGGCCAGTCACCAGAGAATGACCCCGGGATTACTTTCGTACTTCTCTCCCTCCGCTGGTCATAATTGCCTTAGCTGCAATAGATTGCAATATGTCGGGAAACGATTTAGCCCTCGGATGCCGTGCTTATCGGACCCCCTGATGGCGTCGCCGGCGTAGTCCGCATCGCCCCTGGTCCCGTCACATTCCGTTATCAATCCGCAAATTACTTGTTGCAACGAATATCTTCCTCGCGCATCGAAAGAAAGGCGGATCGATTGCAGAGAAACGCTGCTCGCTATTCCATACTGGCTATTCCCTGCTTGGTCCCCCGGAGGTCCACATGTCCCTCAGAGCCGTCAAAGAGATCTATCAAACCAAGCCCACCATCGAAGGCGCAGGCGTCAAATTGCAGCGCGCCTTTGGCTTCGGAAAAACGCAGGAGTTCGATCCCTTCCTGCTCCTCGATGACTTTCGCAACGAGAACCCGGCCGACTACCTGGCCGGCTTCCCCTGGCACCCGCATCGCGGCATCGAGACCATCACCTATGTGCTCGCAGGCGAAGTCGCGCACGGTGACTCGCTTGGCAACAAGGGCCGCATGACCGCTGGCGACGTGCAGTGGATGACCGCCGGCAGCGGCATCCTCCATCAGGAGATGCCCAAAGGCGACGAGCACGGCCGCATGCACGGCTTCCAACTGTGGGCGAACCTGCCCGCCAGTCTAAAAATGACCGCCCCGCGCTATCAGGACATTCCCTCGACCGCCATCCCCGAAGTTACTGAAGACGACGGCACCAAAGCGCGCATCATCTGCGGCACGTTTTGGGGGAAAACCGGCCCCGTCGAGAGCGTGGCGACTGGGATCGGAGTTGACGCGCGCTACGTCGACATTTCCGTCCCGCCCTTCAAGCGCAAGCGCATTCAGGTTGAAACCACGCGCAACGCCTTCGCCTATGTTTTCGCCGGAGCGGGAACTTTCCGCGATGCATCCGCGCCCCAGGCCGTGCTCACGGAATCCGCAAACGACCCCAACGCGGCCCCGGTCTACGACGCGAAAAACCATTCCCTCGTGCTCTTCGACCGCGGCGACGAAATCGTGGTCCAGGCCGGCCCTGAAGGCATCCGTTTCCTGCTCGTCTCCGGCAAGCCGCTTGAGGAACCGGTCGCGTGGTACGGTCCCATCGTCATGAACACCGACGAGCAACTCCGTCAGGCCATAGCCGAACTCCAAAACGGCTCCTTCATCCGCCACGGATAAAGGCTCCGAAGTTGGCGCCGGAACGGAACCGTACCGCCGGAACGCGGAAGTAGCCAGCTTCCCAGCCGGCTGTCGCGCGGGTCTCCAGACC
>JBAWFY010000574.1:0-12375 GCA_049592335.1 Occallatibacter sp. | reverse complement strand
CCTTCCATCTCGAGACCGTGGTGCGCTTGCGCCGGTAGTCGACTACTCGAACTCACTGCACGAATTTCCGGTTCCTGCTAGGCTTGATGCCAAATTCCTTTGGATCTTCGGGCCTCATGCCAATTGTTCCTGCCACCTCCGAGCAGCCCGCGGCCGGTTCAACGGCCGTGCCGCTTTTTCACGCGGCGTGGCTGTTTGCGGCAGGAATCGCAGTGGCAGGCTGCGTCTGGCTGCAGCCCAGTATTGTGCTCATCGCGCTGGCGCTCACCGGTACGGTGTGCGTAGTTGCGGCGCTGCGCGCGCAGCGTATCGCCTGGCTGCCCTTGGCCGCTTTGTGGATACTTCTGGGCGCCTGGTGCGGAGAGATGGAGCCGCATCCCGCGCCGGCGCCTGCGCTAGCGCAGTATTCCGATAGTCTTCTGCGCACCGTTGAAGGCACGGTGATCGACGCCGGTCCGCTGCGCACGGAGCTCGAGCAAAATGTCGGCGAGCCTTCGAATGCCTTTCCCTCGCAGCGCGTCGATCTGCGCGTGGAAAGCATCGAAGTGGTCACCGATACGCTTGACGCGCAGCAGCCCGCGAGTGGCGGCGTGCGGCTGACGGTGCGCTCCAACGCTGATGCAGCTGTAGAGCCATTCAATTGCGGAGAACGTATCCGCACCGTAGTGCGATTGCTTCCGCCGGAGGTTTATCACGATCCCGGCGTCTGGAGCCGCGCTGATTATCTTCTCGATCAGGGCATCACGTCGACGGCAACCGTCCGGTCGGATAGCATCGACCGTCTCGACCGCGCGCCCGGAGCGTTTTTGCCGTGCCGCGTACACGCGTGGCAGCACGCTTCCACCGAAAGGCTGCTGGCCCTGCCCGCCGCGATGCGCAATTTTCCCGCGCCCCTGCGCCTCTCTGAAGATGACGCTGCGATGCTGGCCGCAATGGTCGCTGGCGACCGTACCAATCTCACGCACACCTTGCGCGTCGGCTTCGAGCGCACCGGCTCCTTCCACATGCTCGTGGTCTCAGGTCTGCATCTTGCTATCGTCGCGGCCTGTCTCTTCTGGATCTTCAAGCGGCTGCGCTTGCCGCGCATTCCGGCCACGCTTCTCACCATCGCGGCCACATTCGCGTACGCGCTCTTCACCGGCTTCGCTACGCCAGTCCAGCGTTCGCTCTGGATGGTGACGCTGTATCTAATCGGCCGCCTGATCTACCGCGAGCGCAGCCCACTCAACACGATCGGCTTCGCTGCGCTTTGCCTGCTCGTTGTGAGCCCGCGCAGCCTATTCGACTCAAGCCTGCAGATGACGCTGCTCGCCGTCGTTGCTGTCGCTGGCGTGGCCGCACCGCTGCTGCAAGGCACCGTTCATCCTTACGCAGCCGCTCTTCGCGACCTTAATTTGATCGCGATCGACATCAAACTCCCGCCCAAACTGGCCGAGTTCCGCGTCATCATGCGCATGATTGCAAGGCGGCTGCATCACGCAGTGAACGGAACCTTTGCCTGGAGCGTCTTTCCGTGGTTGGTTTGTTTCGCCATCCGCGTGGTCGAGCTGGTGGTTGTCTCCTGCGTCGTTGAGCTGGCCATGACGCTGCCTATGGCCATCTATTTTCATCGCATCACGATCTTTGCCTTGCCAGTGAATCTACTGATTGTTCCTCTGCTGCTCGTTCTCATGCCGGCCGCGCTCGTCACCTTGCTCCTGCTTGCCGTGTGGCCCGCCGCTGCCGTGCTTCCAGCGATCGTCGTTGCATTCGTCATGCATGTCGGCGTCGGCCTTGTACATTTGTTTGGTTCCATGGCGCTCGGCGATTTCCGCATCCCCGGTCCGCTGTTGTGGCAATCAGCCGCGTTTTGTGCGCTCGTGGGGGCAGCCATCGTGCTGGCGCGGGAGGGCCTGAGGGGTGCGAGTTTTGGACTCATCCGTCCGCTGGCAATCGTCTCGCCGGAATCCTCCGGGCCGTGGCCCAGGTTCTTTCACAGTCTTTTTTCCATGCGGAGCGCGATGACGGGCTCCGCAGGGGCGCCGGTTCAAATTCAGGATGCGAATTACACGGAGAGCTTAGGCCGATGGCTGCGACGCGGCGCCTGGATTGCGCTCGCGATTGCCGCGATTGTTGCCGTGCTGCCACGGCCGGTCGACCGGCCGCACGGCGCAATGCTCATGGAGGCCATCGACGTCGGGCAGGGCGATTCGTTGCTCGTCATTACGCCTGACGGCAAGACGCTGCTGATCGATGGCGGCGGTTTCGGCGGCGGTCCCCGCCAGGCTCCCCACCCCGCAGACGAAGACCTGTCTGCGGGGACCCCGGCGCCGCAGGATTTCGATATTGGCGAAGAGGTGGTTTCTCCGGCGCTGTGGGCGCGCGGCATCCGTCATCTTGACGCGGTGGCGCTAACCCACGCCCACTCCGATCACATGGGCGGTCTGCCCGCCATCCTCCGCAACTTCCATCCCGACGAACTGTGGGTCGGCAACAATCCGCGCATCGCAGCCTACATCGCACTTCTCGATGAGGCTGCCAGCCTTCATGTCCGCGTACGCAGCTTTCGCGCCGGCGAGGCCTTCACTTTTGGCAACACGCAGATTCACGTGCTGGCGCCGTTCAGCGACTATCAGCCGGGTCCGGAGCCGACAAACAACGACTCGCTGGTTCTACATGCTCAGTACGGCGCAACGTCTGTAATGCTCGAAGGCGATGCGGAAGCGCCCATCGAACAGGCCATGCTCGCCGAGCCGGGACTTGAGAGCACACTGCTCAAGGTCGGCCATCACGGTAGCATCACCTCCACGCGGCCCGAGTTCCTGGCTCGCGTGTCGCCGCACTGGGCGGTTATCTCCTGCGGCCTGCACAACCGCTACGGCCATCCGCGCGAAGAGGTGCTGCAAGCGCTGCAGGACGCCCAGGTGCGCACCTACCAGACCTACGCCAACGGAATCACATGCTTTCGTCTCGACGGAAAACGCGTTGCGGCGGATGTAGGATGTGGCGAGCGGTGAAGCGATAGCTTGAGGTTCCTTAATTCGAGGGTGCCGAGGCTGATGTATTCGAACTACGGCGTTCCTGTTCGATTCGTTCGAAAATGTCGCATAATCGCGCCGATTGGATGTCCGAAACGTCGATCCCGTAAACTTGCTTGATTTTCGCCAGCAGGGTGTCGTTCGTTTCCTCGAAGTGAAAGTCCCAAAGGGACGATCCGTCGGAGATCCAAGCCGAGGGAAGCCCGAGAACGCGATGTATGAAATCCGGGGCGAGTTCGGCATGCGCGTTGACTCGATCTTGCGAGACAAACTCGATCGGGACGGTGACACCGGGGCGCGGAATCGGTTTGCCTTTTCTCAACCGATCCGATTTTCGCTTTGCAAACTTCTCGCCGAGCGCGGCCATGGCTTCTTCTCTTGACGCGCCGCCCGCATCCATGTGCCAGCCGAGGACTCTCGCCCAATACCGATGCTGAATGAATCTTGGGGGCAGGGCCGTGTTCATCTCCTGCTTTTTTATGGAGACGGGATAATCCTGGAATTCCCAATCGGTTTTGGCGAATGAACGGCACCACTTCCAAAGCCTTCGCGTGGCGTCGCTGAGCCGCACTGAAATAGATCGCATAGATAATCAGTTCGCGGAGCGCGTTGCCGCTTTTTGAATTTCCAGCAGCGTTTCCAGCAGCGGCTTCAGCAGCTTCAGGTCGAGAGCGTTGGCGCCGTCGGACTTTGCGTTTGCCGGATCGTCGTGCACTTCAAGGAAGATCCCGTCGATGCCCGCCGCAACAGCCGCGCGCGCCAGCAGCGGAATGAACTCCGGCTGGCCGCCGCTTACGCCGTTGGCTGCCGAAGGCTGCTGCACGGAATGCGTGCCGTCAAATACCACCGGCGCAAGCCCGCGCATGATCGCCAGCGAACGAAAATCGACCACAAGATTGTTGTAGCCGAAGCTCGAACCGCGCTCCGTGAGAAACACGCGTTCGTTGCCCGTGGAGCGGACCTTCTCGATTCCGTGCTTCATGTCCCACGGTGCCACGAACTGGCCCTTCTTGATGTTCACCGCGCGCCCGGTGCGTCCCGCAGCCACCAGCAGATCGGTCTGGCGGCAAAGGAACGCGGGAATCTGCAGCACGTCGACAGCGTCGGCGGCCACTTCGCAATGTGCCGGCTCGTGCACGTCGGTGAGCACCGGTAAACCCGTGTCTTTGGCGATGCGGCTCAGGATGCGCACGCCCTCCGCGAGGCCGGGACCGCGAAAGCTACCAGCGCTGGTACGATTGGCCTTGTCGTAGCTGGCTTTAAAGATGTACGGGATGCTGAGATCGGCCGCGATGCGCTGAATGGCCTCGGCCGTTTTGAACGCGTGCGCCTCGGACTCGATGACGCAGGGGCCGGCAATCAGGAACAACCTGTCCGTGCCGACTTCTACCGGCCCGATTTCGAACGATGCACTCACGAAGGTGATTCTACCGTGGACGGTGAGTCGTAGACCGTGATTCGTGGTTCGTCGTCGAACGCCATCTTCCCTTCGGCTCGCGCGCCTCCTGGCGAATTCGCAGAAGGAGCACGCTCATGGCGGCTCATGGTTCACAGCTCACGAATCACGGTTCCCATCATCCGACGCGGCTGCGCGACCACTCCCACAGGGCGCGATCGAGCGTTCGCAGCGGTGTTGGCGCAGGCAGTTCGCTTTGCGGGCTCACAATGTTGCTCTCTGCCAGACGCTTGCAAAAATCCAGATACTCCTCGTAGAACCGAACGTCATGCTGAGCATGGCCCAGGGCCTCAAGGGCGCGGTAGTCCAGCACTGTGTAGCGCTCGGGAAAGATCGCCGCCAGGATCGCCGAGGCCACCGGCAAATCCACGCCGTGCAGCTCCGTCAGCGCCTTCACGGCCGTTTCCGTCGTTGCGTCCGGAGAAACCGCAACGGCCAGAGCGCGCCGGATCATCTCGTCGCTGTTTCGAATCAGGAAGGGCACCGTGCGTTCCGACTTCCAGCGGACAATCGCCTCCACGTTTTTAAGCGTGTGCTCGGCTTTGTCTTCGCGAATCGCCCGTCCCGCCTCGAACGCTTCGTTTTCCAGGCGTTGGTCCTTTTCTCCGATTTCCTGCCAGTACTGCTCAGCCAGCTTCTGCAGATCCGCTTCCGCGGGCTGCAACTGAAAATAGGCAACCATATTCTTCGAGTTCCATCCTTTCAATCTCTTACGCAAAACGGTTTCACGATAGGCCCGCCGGGAATTCCTTGTCAATCACCCGGAGCGGGGTTTTCTACACGTCCGTACCGGACTGATGCGTGGACACAGACCGGAGGAGGTATGCGCGTTGGATTGGTGATCGAGGGCCAGCTTTCGTTTCATTGAGACGTCGGCAAAACCACTCCAAAGCAAGGAGACGCGAGATGGGGGCTGTGCGCTTAGGGCAAAGGGTGGAGAACCTTTGCCTGGAACGAACCATGAATGCATAAATACATAAATATGCTAATATGGAAATATGCGCACCACTATCGACATCCCGGACGAGACTTACCGCGATCTGAAAATCAAAGCTGCGCGTGAAAGCATACCCCTGCGCCAGATTGTCTTGCGAGGGATTCAGCGGGAACTTGCAGGAGCCGACGAGAGGCCGATTCGAAAGCTACAACTCCCGCTGATTCGCTCCTCGCGTCCTGGCACTCTGCACCTGACCAACGATGAGATCGATGAGCTCACTGCTTTTACCTGACGTGAATGTCTGGGTCGCGCTGAATTTCGATCGGCACGTGCACCATGCGATGGCAAAGCAGTGGTATGCAGCCGTCCCGCCAAGCGCGAGGCTGGTTTTCTGCCGGCAGACGCAACTCGGACTCTTCAGAATTCTGACGACCACCGCCGTGATGGGCGAACATATTCTGGCGCAATCGGAGTGTTGGCAGCTTTTTGACGAATGGATTCGAACCGGCCAGGTCGCTTGGGCAGATGAACCTCAGCACATGGAAGAACGGCTCCGGGAATTGACCCGCCATTCAGCTTCCTCACCCAAGGAATGGATGGACGCGTATCTGGCCGCATTTGCCGAAGCAGGCAACCTCACGCTGGTCACAATGGATCGCACGCTGGCGGCGAAGGCGACGGGGGCGGTGCTGCTGGGGTGAGATTCAATAAACGGCCCACCAAATCCAGCATCCTCTAGGGAATAAGACGTCACAGTCATTCGGATCGTGGAGATCGCTCAATCTTCTTCAGCGCGATCTCCGCAATTCTGCTACAGTGTCTTGCAACCGAAATTGCTGATCATCTTTTTCGAGGTATCGAGTTCTGGAGGGAGAACGCTGTGCTTCGGTTGCGCAAGATCATCCTTGGACTGTTCTGGCTTGTGCCTGTCATTTATGGTATCGCCGCTCTATCAGCTCCTTTCATTATCTCTCTCCTTGCCTCACAGTCGCTTTGCGACGATTCTCCCGTACCCTATTGCAGACTATTGCTTCCGCTCGCTAACGCGGCGTTGGTTCTTTTCGCTATCACTCCGGTTGCCATTTGCATTACCAGTGCCGGGGCACTCCTGCAATACCATCGCCGCAAGTTGAGTACACGATCATGGGCAATCGCGTGTGGATTATCATTTCTCATTGCCGGTGTGCCACTCACGATCGCTGAGATATCGATCTTCTACCTTGAATTGGTTCACCCCGATAGATTCGTCTATAGCGGGCCACATTCTTCAATATCCCATTTCCCGATCTTCGGCATGACTCATCTGGTGATCGGAATATTGATCGTGGTGGCATTCCGGCCTCGTGCCTCGATCAGCGAAATCATTTCGGCAGAAGATCGACCGGTAAAGGTTAAAGGCGATGGAACAACATCACTTTCCTATTTCATCGCGATTGCAGTCGTCGTTTGCGGTCTAATGGTCATCGATGCCCAAATCGACAGATGGGGGCGCCAGCATGGACTTGCGCGAACACCTGGTTTCCTTCTCGACCAGTTGACTCTCTATGGAGCTTTGCTCATTGCCATTGCGGTACACGAGTTGGGACACATTGTGGCCGGATGGTCCGTCGGCGCGAGGTTGGTTGCGGTCCGCGTTGGGCTATTCCATATGGAAATCAAGGAAGGGCGATGGCGGCTGATTCCTCCCTACTCGTGGAAATGTATTTTCCAGGGGAGCGTCCTCTTGATTCCCTCAGACCCGCGTGAATGCAAGAAATCGAATGCGATATGGAGATCGGCGGGAGGGCCACTGGCCAGCCTTGCCGGAGGCGGCCTTGCCCTGCTCGCTTTAATGAAGGCGAAGGGCTCCTTCTATGAATCGGAATGGGAATTGCTGGCTACGGTTGCGGCAATCAGTATGGTGTTCTTCGTCGCGAATCTCATTCCAGTGCGGGAAGCATCATCGTATTCGGACGGCGCTCACATTTATCAGATCCTCACTGGGAATGTGATGGCAGACTATCGACGGATTGCGATCAAGACACGGGCAACCAGGTTTACGCCGATTCGGGTACGGGATTTCGATATTTCCCTGATTGAAAAGACCGCATCGAACGATGCACTCGAGCCCGGTGTTGCCGCATTTCTCTATCTTGTGGCGTGCGACTATTACTTTGAAAATCGAAACATCGAGGAAGCAGGTACATCCTTGAGTAAAGCCGAGGCGGCTGTAGACAAAATGAACTCCGTATGGAAGGAATATTGCGAGTGGCTGGTTACGCGCGCTGTCTGCATTGCTCGGAGTCGGGAGATGGCGGAGAAGTGGTGGGAGCGCGGATTACATGCTAAGCGGGCTGATCCGACGCGTACGTCGGAGTTCGACGTTGTGGCCTACAACATTGTTGAAAACCACTTTGCAGAAGCTGAGGGGGCATGGAGGAGGCAGTTTGAGCGCACCAACCGCCTGCCCGATACGGGCGAACGAGCATTTGATCTGTACTGTCTCGATCGCTTGCGGCAATTATTCGATGAGGCGATGGCTGTCAGTCGTGAAAAGTCTAAAGAGAGCCCAATGCAGTACTCCAGTTCCCCGGGAACATAGTTCAGGATGACAGCGCGTTGGTGAGAGATGGCGTGACTGTCATTTCAGCTGCGGTTTTTTTTGCGTGTTTCACTCGGTTTTTGTAGCTCGCCTCAATAAACGCGTAGAACAGCGGGTGCGGCTCGAGGGGCTTGGACTTGAACTCGGGGTGGAACTGGCAGCCTAGGAAGTACGGATGGCCGGGGACCTCGACGATTTCGACGTAGGTCTGGTCCGGGGTTGATCCGCTGATGCGCAGGCCTGCGCCGGTGAGCAATGCTTCGTACTCGCGGTTGAATTCATAGCGATGGCGATGCCGCTCGCTGATCTCCTTTTGGCCGCCGTAGGCGCGGCTGGCCAGCGAATCTTCCTGCAACTGGCAAGCCCATGCACCCAATCTCATCGTGCCGCCCATCTCTTCGACACCCAGCAGTTCACGGAGCTTATAAATCACGCGGTGTTGCGTGGCCGGGTCGAACTCGCTTGAGTTCGCGTCCTTCAAGCCGCACACGTTGCGTGCATATTCGATGCACGCGGTTTGCATCCCCAGGCAAATTCCGAAGTAGGGCACGCCTTTTTCGCGCGCATAGCGAATGGCGTTCAACATTCCTTCGATACCCCGCTTGCCGAATCCGCCGGGCACCAGAATGCCATCGAAGTCTTCGAGTTGCGTCTCGTAGCCGCGATCCTCGGGCGATTGCGACTCCAGGCCCTCGGCCTCAATCCAGGTGACTTTCAATTTCAAATTCTGCGCCACGGCTCCGTGCGTGAGCGCCTCTTTGAGCGACTTATAGCTGTCCTCGTACTCCACGTACTTGCCTACAATCGCGATCGAAACTTCGTCTTTCGGGTGATAGCAGCGCTCCACCAGATCGCTCCATTTACTCAAATCGCCTTGGGGCGCCTCTTTGTGCAGGTATCTCAGGATGAGCTCGTCGACGCCCTCCTGCGCAAAATTGAGCGGCACCTCGTAGATTGAAGGCACAGTCTTTGCTCCAATCACAGCCTTCTCTTCCACGTTGCAGAACGCAGCGATCTTCTGCTTGATGTCGCGATTCAGGGTGTGTTCTGAGCGGCAGAGCAGAATATCGGCCTGGATGCCGATCGAGAGCAGCTCTTTGACCGAGTGCTGCGTGGGTTTGGTTTTCAGCTCCTGCGCGGCGGCGATCCACGGCACCAGCGTGACGTGCACGAAGACCGTGCTTTCGCGGCCCAGCTCCTGGCGCATCTGGCGAATGGCTTCAAGAAACGGCAGCGACTCGATGTCGCCGACAGTGCCGCCGATCTCGACGATGGTCACGTCGGCCCCGTTCGCGGCTATTTTGCGCATGGCGTTCTTGATTTCGTTGGTCACGTGGGGAATGACCTGAACGGTTTTGCCCAGGTAGTCGCCGCGTCGTTCCTTCAAAATAATCTGCTCGTAGATGCGGCCGGTGGTGTAGTTGTTGTCGCGCGAGAGTGGCGCATGGGTGAAGCGCTCGTAATGGCCCAGGTCGAGATCCGTCTCCGCGCCATCGTCGGTCACAAATACCTCGCCATGCTGAAAGGGCGACATGGTGCCGGGATCGACGTTGAGGTAGGGATCGAACTTCATCAGGTTCACGCGCAGGCCGCGGCTCTCAAGCAGGCAGCCGATGGAAGCTGCCGCGAGGCCCTTGCCGAGACTGGACACAACTCCGCCCGTCACAAAGACATACTTTGCCGACATCGATGCAACCTCATTGTGGGATTGTGTGCTTTGGCCGTAAGAGGGGGGCACAATCAAGTATGGCAGAGATGGGGCGGGGGCGAAAGAGGAAAAGTTGGACTGTACTGTTGGAGCACAGTTGCACAGTTTCTGTGCTATGCGGCGATTTCTCTCCTAAACCTATGAGCGTGTGGTGCTTGTGATTAGCACAGTTGCACAGCCGATTTTTTCAGTTTGGAAATAAGGCCGGAACTGGGCTGCAGCCGGAGCTCGGCGTCGGTTGGAACGGCCGAATGGGCGGGCGCAATGTGGACCGGTGCGAGCATTAAGACCAGTATGAGCCAAGGAGAGGAAATTACCGGCAAATCGGTGGCGAGAAAGATTGGACGGGCAAAATTGGACCGATTTAAGGGACCGGGCGGATTTACGGGAACAACATCCCGGAAGCCGCTGCGATGGGAGTGATCTGGCCGCGCGGACGTGCAGGCTGGGGTTCCGCTGCAGAGAGCACGTGAATCAGCTCGCGCAACTCCGTACGGGCGTGGCCCACGGCCTTAGCCACTCCGTCCGCTTTCCGGTCGCGGCCGCCAAGCAGCGGCAAAGCCTCGCGCTGTTTGCGTTTTCCCGGGCGGCGCTGTTCCTGGTCGAGCACGACGCGTGCGCCAGCAAGCGTATAGCCTTCGCCGTGGACCAGGCGCTTGATCTCCATCGCCAATTCCACGTCGCGCCGGCGATAGAGACGCTGCCCCGTTCCACTTTTCGTGGGCTTCAACTGCGAAAATTGCGACTCCCAGAAGCGCAGCACGTACGCCTCTACGCCGCACAGCTGCGCCACGTCCCCGATTTTGAAATAAAGCCGGTCCGGGATCGGGGGCGGTTCGTAGGCGCGCTTCCGGTTTAATTGCGTGGCCATAGAAAACTGGCGAGGATACCGCCGGGATAAGGGGGAAATCCCTCGCGCTGTTGGCAGTATAGGGCACGCTTCCCGCGTTTCAGCCTGCGAAAAAACGCGATGAACCAGACTTTTACATAGGAAAACTCAGGCGAAATTCGGCGCGGGCGCGAAACGGTTCTCGCGATCGGCCTGCTCTGCCAGCCACGCCCACTCCGCTACTGCTTCCTCAGCACCGCCGTGCCCTTTTCATCGGAGAGAACGGCAGACTCGAATTTGCGAAAATCGGCTGCCCGATCGGCGGGGAGTTCTACCTTGCGGACGACGTACTCGCGCTCGTAGTGCAGCACATTGCCCGTGGCCGTCACAGACGCATGGTAGCTGGCAAAATCCGTGTCGATGTTCACCGGATCGGGCGTTTCGTCAACCACGTAGCCGGCAGGCAGCGTGATGTCGTAGCTATCGTGCCAGTGTCCGGTAGCCTCCAGGTCGAAGGGCACCTTGCGCGGCTTGTCGTCGAACGGAATGGCATCGTCGCCAAACGCGCGTGGCCGCACCAACAGCAGCGGGCCGGCGGTATGCGCGTACTGCTGCGCCGTCACCTTGAAGTGGAATTCCAGCGGCTTACTCAACGAATCCGGCTCGACGAACTGAAATGAATCCAGCAATACGCCCGGTAGATCTCTGGCCACGTATCTCTCCCAGGCATCGCGCCGCTCTTTTTCATCGTGGTACTTGAGGAACATCCTCATGTCGGCGCCCTCGGGCCCGAACTGCGACCTGTCGACCGACCCTGTCAGAGTGCCGTCCGCCGCAAGCGTGAATTTGCCGCTGGCCTCGGTGCCGTTGGCCGAAGGATCGAGTATCGGCAGCGCCAGAATCTGGCTCGCAGGTCCAGCGGCCAGCAGCCCGTAGCCTCCCTGTTCGTACGAGGGCAAATTGCCCACAGGTGTGCGTTCATTCGTGGGATCGAAGATCAGGTAGCGATTCCCATCGGTAGCGGCCACGACCGCCATCAGCCGCGGATCTTTCACGTCTGCCGGCAGCTGGATCGCCGTAATCATGTGATCGCCATAAAGGGACGGCGCATTAGGATCAACCACCCCGCGACGGTCGTCGACAGGCATATAAAAGGCCTTGATACCCACGGCCTGGAGCATGGAGATGAGCAGGGTGGTCTTATCCTTGCAGTCGCCATAGCGGTTGCGAAAGATGTCGCCTGCCGGGTGTGCCTGGAAACCGCCAATGCCGCGCTCGACCACGAAGTATCGGATGTTCTTCTGAATGTACTCGGTGATGTTCGTGAGTTTCGTAAAGAAATCCGTGGTCCCCGCCGTCAGTTCCTGCGCTTTGGCTGTAATCTCAGGGCTCGGATCGGGGCGATGCTCTTCGAGATCGGCAAACCACTGGCCGAGTTCGCGCCACTCGCCGTCCTTCTCCGCCGTCGCGCCGCTGCCCCAGTAGACCGACATGCGCGCGGCCAGCGCCTCCGAATCCGGGCATGCTTTCACATCCCGCAGGTTCAGCCGCGGCATGTCCTTGATCTCCCAGCGCCAATGGTTGGGAACCACCTCCACCGGCTTTACCGGTTGATAGCGGTGCCACGCATCCGCAAAATGGGTTTCCGCCGGAAGATCGATCTCAAAAGCCTCGTAGACGAACGGCAGACCCCCCTGAATGCTCCAGACTTCCTCCCGCATCCAGGGCGCCATCAACTCTTCGGATTCGCAGAGGATCGTCGATCCTACGTCTTCCGCCGGAGGTTGCACCACCCGCGCCTTGTGCGTGTCGAGAAGGATGGGAATGTCGCGGACAGCGCCTTCCTC
>JBAWFY010000573.1:0-7380 GCA_049592335.1 Occallatibacter sp. | reverse complement strand
CTTCAGCCTGGTCGGCAAGAAAGCGCAACAGATTCTCCGCTGCAGCAGGATCGAGATCGTGCTCGCCAACAAGGCGGGTGAGCGCAGTTGGTTCCGGCAACGCGCGCAGCTCGCGCACCATGGCGCCAATCCGCCGGCCGAATTCGAGCGGCCGTCCAGGTCCATCGCCCTTCCAGAACGGCATCTTTCCCGGCTCACCGGGTGCGGGCGTCACTAGTACGCGATCGTGCGTAATATCGGTAATCCGCCACGTCGACGCGCCAAGAATAAAGGTCTCGTTGGGGTGCGACTCGAAGACCATCTCCTCGTCGAGCTCGCCCACACGCACGGATTTGCCTTCAGTGAACGCGAGAAAAACGCCGTAGAGTCCGCGATCGGGAATCGTCCCGGCGTTCAGAATCGCCAGCCGTGCCGCGCCCTCGCGCGCCGAAACAACGTTGCGCACGCGATCCCATGTCAGCCGCGGCCGCAGCTCGGCAAACTCATCGGAAGGGTAGCGGCCGCTGAGCAGATCGAGCACGCCCTCGAAAGCCGAACGCGAAAGCGACCCAAACGGCGCAGCCCCACGCACAAGATCGAAAAGAAAATCGACGGAGACCTCGGGACTGAGGGATTGAGGGACTAAGGGACCAGATACTAGGAGTGCCGATTCTGCTCCCGCTTCCGATCCCTGGTCCCAGAACCCCGCCTCCTTGCTCCCTGCCTTCTTGTTCCCTTGTTCCCTCGTTCCCTTGTTCCCTGCACTTGAAACGATCGCCACCAACTGCTGGCACAGCACGTCGAGCGGATTGCGCGGGAACCGCGTGGACTCGATGTGGCCGTCGTGCATGGCGCGCGTCACTGCGGCGCAGGCCACCAGATCGGCGCGAAACTTCGGAAACAGAATCCCTTCGCTCACCGCGTCCACGTGATGGCCGGCGCGTCCAATGCGCTGCATGCCGCTCGCCACCGACGGAGGCGACTCAATCTGCACAACCAAATCCACCGCGCCCATATCGATGCCCAGTTCGAGCGTCGAAGTCGCACACAACGCGCGAATCTGCCCGGCCTTGAGCTGCTCCTCGATCACCGAGCGCTGCGCCGCGGCCAGCGACCCGTGATGCGCGCGGGCAATCGGCTCACCCGCCAGATCGTTGAGCGCTCCAGCCAGCCGCTCCGCCGTCTGCCGCGCATTCACAAAGAGAATCGTCGAGTTGCGCTCGCGAATGATTTCGAGCAGCCGGGGATGAATCGCATTCCAGATCGAAACCCGTCGCGGCGTCTGCGACGCCGGTCCCGAAGGGATCTCCTCCATCTCCCCCAGCCGCGCCATGTCTTCCACCGGAACCTCAATGCGCAGCTTGAGCTGCTTGCGCCCAGCGGCGTTCACGATGGTCACGGGGCGATAGCGAAGCGGCTCGGCGTCGGCTACATCCGGGAGCGAGGGAGCAAGGACGCCAGGGCGCAAAGAATCAGAAATCTCACCTACACCAGAGTTGTCATCCTGAGCGAACGGAGCGACAGCGGAGGGAGTCGAAGGATCTGCGGTTGCTTTTCGCGAACCCGCCGGCTTGCTGACTCGCTGACCCGCTGGCTCGCGCTTCTCCGCCCGAGCAACATCAACTCCACCTAAAAACCGCGCCACCTCTTCCAGCGGCCGCTGCGTGGCCGAAAGCCCGATGCGCTGCAATGGCTTCGCGGTCAGCGCCTGAAGCCTTTCCAAAGTGAGAGCAAGATGCGCGCCGCGCTTGGTCGGCACCAGCGCGTGAATCTCATCAATAATGACGGTTTCAACAGTGCGCAGCGCCTCGGCCGCCCGCGAGGTCAGCATCAAGTAAAGCGACTCGGGCGTGGTGATGAGAATGTCTGCCGGATGCCGCGCGAACCGTGCGCGCTCGCGCTGCGGAGTATCGCCGGTGCGCACGCTGATCTGGGGCTCGTGAAACGCCACGCCCATGCGCCGCGCCATATTGGCCATCCCGGCCAGCGGCGAGCGCAGATTCCGCTCCACATCTACAGCCAGCGCCTTCAGCGGCGAAACATAAACAATCCGGCAGCCTTGGCTTTGAGGCTTAGCGGGAATTGCCTCAGGGGCTAAAGCCCCCGCTTGGTTTGGCGGCGCCTTCGGCACGGCTGAAGCCGTGCCCTGATACAAAATCCTTTGGCTAGAATTTCTCTGCGTTCCCCCTTTTTCTCGTTCCCTTGTTCCCTTGGTCCCTGGTTCCCTGCCGTCAAGCATCAGCCTGTCCAGACACCACAAGAAGGCGGCCAGCGTCTTGCCCGTGCCTGTCGGTGCCAGGATCAACGCATTTTCTCCGCGCGCAATCACCGGCCAGCCCATCCGCTGCGGCGCGGTAGGCGCGTCAAACACCGCCTTGAACCAAGCCGCCGTCACCGGATGAAAGCAGGCGAACGGGTCGGTTGTCTCATCGGGTTTGGGTGGGAGCCGAGACATGGTGCCCTCACGAGATTAACGCAGGCGGACGGCGAACACAAAGCGAAAATATAGGGAATAGGGAATAGGCAATTCGGCCAGACGTTCGCCGGCAAATCGAAGGGTTCGAATCATTTGGAGCGCTGCAGTTTTTCTACTCCCTATTCCCTATTTACTACTCCCTGTATTTCCCCACTTGGCCACGCTGAACTGTGCGCCCGCGAACATGATCAGCCCCGAAATGTACGCCCAGAACAGCAAGCCCACCGAAACATAAAACGGGCCATAGAGAGCTTTCAGGTCCAGGTGCGGCAGCGCGGCGACAAAAATGAATCGCGCCGCCAGCCATACCAGGCCGGTAATGATCGATGTGCGCAACACTGGCCGCCAGGGCACCTTGCGATTGGGCAGCAGGTAGTAGACCGAAAAGAAGAAAACAATCGACGCGGCGCCCGTTGAGATGGCAAGCCAAACGTAGCTCAGAAAGTCGTAAGAGTAGTGCAGAACGCGGAAGAACCAGTTGTTTGAGTCATGCACAAGGGCAAAGGCAAGCGTTCTGTCCACGCCTACGTTCGCCATGATGCTGATCACGCCAAGCACCACCATCAGCAGCGCCAATCCGAAAGCAATGGTCTGGTTGAAGATGTAGTTGCGGCTCTTGGCCACACCCCACGCCTGATTGAGAGCTACCTCCAAAGGCAGGAAAATGCCCGTGCAAGAAATCAAAATCATGACGAGCGAAAACGCCTGCACGCCTCCCCGCGATGAAACGGTTGCGGCTGCATCGAGGCTGTTCGCCAGCCAGCCTTGCGTATTTGTTGCCGAGGGCAAAAAGTAGTTCACCATCGCATTCACGACGTCGATCATCGGGCCCTTCGGCGGCGAGTGAAAGACGCGCAGCGCCAGCGTATAAAGCAGAATCACGAACGGAATGAACGACAGGATCGCATTGGCCGCCACGCTGAAGGCGAAGGTGTGCACCTCGCTGTCGAGCAGGTAGGCGATCAGTGCGGTGCCATCTTTGCGCCACTGGTACCATTTCGATTGCGCGACCGGCTGCACGGGTCCGGTAGCCGCCGCCGCTAGGGCCTCTCCAGCGTCTTCCACGCTGGCCGCGACATCGGAAGCAGCCTCGGACACGGATTTCAATTCGTCAGCCACGTGACTTTCCTTTTTCGACAGAATCGTTGCGCATCGATCGCATCGGGGGCTGTTTCAAGGATAGTCCTTTGTGCAGCACGCGCGTTGCGTGACCACTGAACAGCAACACTCAACTGTTCATGGCGGAGTTTGCTTGCGCAGCCGCGTCAGCGCCCACCGCGCACCAGCGCGCAGGCCTTCATCGGCCTCCTGCGCCCACTCTTCGAGCTTCGGCACATACTCCGCGACCCCGCTGTTGCCCATGGCAATCGCCACGTTGCGCTGCAGTCCGCGGAAACCCGCCCTCCGCACCGGCGAGCCGTTGAACATCTGCTCGAAGGTCTTCTCGTCCAGAGAGCCCAGCCAGTCCAGTGCGGGATTGATCAGCTCCGTCCGCGGCTCAAGCTCCGCATCGACGCTCGCGTGCCCCATCCTTTCCGCGTTTTGTGCGGAAAGGGTGGGATACCTCAAAACAATTCCGCTCCGCAAAGCCTTCCCATTCCACGGGCAAACATCCTGGCAAATGTCACAGCCAAACACCTGGCGGCCCATGCCCGACATCAGTTCCTCGGCAATCGGCCCCTTGTGCTCGATGGTCAGATACGCAATGCACTTGGTCGCGTCCATCTGGTAAGGCACATCGAGCGCATGCGTAGGGCAGGCTTCAATGCAGCGCGTGCATGTTCCGCACCGATCCGGAATTTCGAACGGATTCCCCTCATGAGTTCGGCTGTGCTCAGCACTGATTGATCCCGCCGCGCCCGCTGACTTGCTGTCTCGCTGACTCGCTAACTCGCTGACATCCAGCGACGTCAACAACACCGCCAAAAATCCCCACGACCCCAGCTGCGGGTGAATCAGGCATGTATTCTTGCCCGTCCATCCCAGTCCGGCCGCCACAGCCAACGGGCGCTCGACAATCGGCCCCGTATCCACATACGCGCGCGATTCGAACTCGCCGAACTCCTCATGCAGCCGTGCTTCCACCGCGCGCAATCGCTTCAGCAGCACTTTGTGATAATCGCTCGCCCGCTGCTCACCCTTTTCATCTTGACGACTACTCCACCCATACCGCGCAATCCACCCACTCCGTGGGCTTGAACTTTTGGTTGAGAGCGGTGCCTCGGGGGACGCGTAACTCGCAAAGCACACCACCACCGATCGCACCCACGGAAAGGGAATGCGCACGCTTTCGCGCGTCAGCCGCCCGTCTTCTTGGGCGCGCTCCAGATACTGCATCGATCCCGCGCGCCCCTTCGCCACCCACTCGCGAAATCGCTGCGCGTTCCGCTCCTCGTCCGCATGCGGCAACGCCGCCACGCCCGCCTCGGTAAAACCCGCCTCGAGCGCCAGCTCCCGCATCCGGCTCGCGAGCAAATCCCGCGAATTGTTTGCATTGGCTCCCAACGGAACTTTCTTCTCCAGCCCTGCGTAAGAAAGAGTGTTGTTCATTTCCGGACTCGGCCGCATAAAGATTGAACACCAGCGCCGCGCCGGACGAGCGCAAGACCGCTCACAGGCCCTGCAAATTCAGCATATTCCCCGCACGGCTTTTTTTAGGGACCAGCCGTTCACACGCAGATTGAACGCCAGGTGATAACACAACACCTCATGGCCCGTTATAACGGTAGACCCTTCAGGCGATGCGCAGCATTGCCGCTCAAGGAGTTTGATATGAACCACCTCTTTTACTCAGCTACGGAATGCGGCGGCGGCGTAAAGGAACTCGTGAAAGGTCAGGAGCAGCAGTTCCTCAACCAACTGCAGCCGCTCGTCGTGCAGCAAAACGTCACGCTCGACCTCGAAGCCACCGAACGTATCGACGCGGCCGGCCTCGCTGCGCTCATCGCGCTCTATTGCGATGCGCGCAAGAGCGGCCATCGCTTCCTGGTCGCAAATCCCTCTCCGCGCGTCAGCGAAATCCTTCGCATGGTCGGCCTGGACGAAATCCTCGTCTCCCGCAACGCCGAAGAACCCTCCTGCTTCAGGCCGCACCTTCAGGAAACTGCGGCCTAAATCTTTCCGAAATTCCGACGTAAACTGCGCCCGAGCCCCGAAACCCTTTAAAATTACAGTACTGTGCGTCCTTTCCTGGAACAGTTCTCCCCTCCTGTCCACTGATCCCCTGTGACCGAACGCACAGGCAATGCCACCCGGCAGACGATATTCCTGAGAAGGACACTACCCGCTCGGCGCATTCCCAGATTCCTGGGGGCTACATCGCTTAGCCCGCTTTCCGTTGCGAATTGGCGCGCTGGGCCTCTGTTCCGTTACCCTTTTATGTGGACCGCAAAGCGAAATCCTAAGATGGAGATTTGATTCGATGACTCAGGCAGTTTTAGAAGCACCGTCCGCCACCGCGGACTCGACCTCAACTGAACGCTATGTGTACTTTTTTGGAGGCGGCAAGGCCGACGGCAACGGCAAAATGAAGGACGTACTGGGCGGCAAAGGCGCTGGCCTGGCCGAGATGACCAACGCCGGTCTGCCGGTGCCTCCGGGATTCACCATCCAGACGGAGGCTTGTCGCGAATACATGCGCGGCAAGGTCAGCCCCAAAATCGACCAGGAGATGCTGGCCGCCCTCAAGAAGCTCGAAGAAATGCAGGGCCAGAAGCTCGGCGCGGGCGACAATCCCCTGCTGGTTTCCGTTCGCTCCGGCGCAAAGTTTTCCATGCCCGGCATGATGGACACGATTCTGAATCTCGGCCTCAACGATCAGGCCGTCGAAGCCCTCGCCAAGCGCAGCGGCAATCCACGTTTTGCGTATGACTCCTACCGCCGTCTCATCCAGATGTTCGGCGACGTGGTCCTCGACGTTCCCAAAAAGATGTTCGAGCACATCTTCGACGGCGTGAAGGCCGCGAAGAAGGTGAAGTTCGACTACGAGCTGCAGCCCGATGCGCTCAAGAAGATCATCGAAGAATATAAAAAGCTGGTAAAGAAAGAGACCGGCAAGGACTTCCCGCAAAATCCGCTGGAGCAACTCAGCGCCGCGCGCGATGCCGTCTTCCGCAGTTGGCAAAACGACCGCGCCAAGACCTATCGCCGCATCAATCACATCGACGACTGGCTCGGCACCGCTGTCAACGTGCAGGCCATGGTCTTCGGCAACCTGGGCGAAAACTCCGGCACCGGCGTCGGCTTCACGCGCAATCCCGCCACCGGCGAGCACGTCTTCTTCGGCGAGTATCTGATGAACGCGCAGGGCGAGGACGTCGTCTCCGGCGTGCGCACGCCCAATCCCATCAGCGAGCTCGAGAAGGGCATGCCCAAGGTCTACGAGCAGCTCAAGGACATCACCCGCCGCATGGAAAAGCACTACCGCGACATGCAGGACTTCGAGTTCACCATCCAGGATGGCAAGCTCTACATGCTGCAGACGCGTAACGGCAAGCGCACCGGCCTGGCCGCTGTTCGCGTCGCCATCGACATGGTGCGCGAAGGCCTCATCACCCAGGAAGAAGCCATCTTCCGTGTCGAGCCCAACCAGCTCTACGACTTTCTGGTTCCGCGTCTCGTTGAGAAGGGCGCAAAGGTTGAAGTGCTCGCCACTGGCCTGCCGGCATCGCCCGGCGCCGCCGTCGGCCAAATCGTTTTCACCGCCGAGGACGCCGTCAAGCACCACCAGAACGGCTCCTACAAGTCCATCGTTCTCGTTCGCGGTGAAACCACGCCTGAGGACATCGCGGGTATGGAAGTTGCCGACGGCATCCTGACCTCGCGCGGCGGCATGACCTCGCACGCAGCTGTCGTCACCCGCGGCATGGGCAAGTGCTGCGTGGCTGGCGCAGGCGACTGCGTCGTCGACGAAGCCAACAAAGAGC
>JBAWFY010000572.1:0-1607 GCA_049592335.1 Occallatibacter sp. | reverse complement strand
GGGTAGGCGCCGGGGGTTTTGGCTTCGGCATCGGTCCAACCGAGAAGTGAGCGGACATCGGCAGGAAGCAGGTCGATCGAGGGTGCATCTGGAATTGCGCGCTGCAGTTCGAAGTTGTCGAGGTCTGGGCCTTTGAGAACGGAGCGGGGCGAGCGATCGATCTCGAGGCCATGAGCTTCAAAGGCGGGTTCGAGTTTGCGGAAATAGGCGAGTGTGGCGGCCTGTGCGGAACAGTTGTCGCCGGGCACGGGAGCTACGGAGATCAATGGCAGCGCAGGAGCGGGGGATGTGCGGGATTGAGAGATGAAGAGAGCGCGGATGTAGACGTTACCATCGACCTGGTTGGCCTGCGGGTGCTCGAGCTTACCGCAGAGCGTGGGCTTTTGCAGGAATGCAAGAAGCGGATTGCGGAAGCCTGCAGTGGCGGCCATGAGGTTGTGAACGAAGATATGGCCCTCGCGGTGATCGAGGGGCGGACCCGTGGTGGCGTGCCAATCGAAGACGTCGCCTTTGGCCACGCGATCGTTTCGCTCAAAGGCCACGGGCGCGTTGATGAAGGTATTGTTGTAGGCGCGCACATCGGCCGAATTGAGAACCTCCAGCCCTTTCCCCGAATTCACAACCACGTTGCCGGCGATGGTGGCGCTGCGCGAGATCTCGATGAAGAGACCGTTGAGCGCGTTCTGGACCCAGTTGTCGACGATGACGCCATCGTGGTTGCCGACGTCGAACCAGATTCCGTTCGAGTACTGTTGGTCGGTGACGAGGTTGTCGCGGACGGTGACGCGCCAGGTCTGATTGAAGATTTTGACTGCCGATGGGAAATAGCCGGTGAGCTGCTTGATGTTATTGCGGCGAATGATATTTCTTTCAAGCAGCACATCGGAAGAACCGATGACGTAGATGCCTTCAGTGCCGGTGTCGCTGATGAGCGAATTGCGGATGATGAGGCCATCGCCGCGGAAGTAGCCGGCTACGCGGGAGCAGTAGGTGATGGTGACGTTTTCGATGAGCGTGCGCGTGACTTCTTTGCCATAGGTCGATGGATCGGAGATGCCAACCGGCTCGTTGGTGGGCTCGTCGGCGGAGGTGAAATGCTTTTTGCCTTCGATTTCGAGCGCGCGATAGGCATATTGAGTAAACACGATGCCGCGGATCACCGGGCCTTTGCCGTCGGAGAGCTTGCCGTGCGCGGGGCCGCTGGTGCGGACTAGAGCGCTGTCGCGGGCCGTGATTTCGACCATGTGGTTGGTAGGATCGGCGCCGATGTAGACGTAGCCGTTCTTGTAATCGATGAAGTACGAATGGGCATCGAGCTCACCCTCCCAGCCCTTGGAGATGAGGAGTTCGCCGTCGATGAAGACCATGTCGAGGTTGAAGCGATAGAGCGGCGTCATCATTCCCTGGTGGCTGCGGTTCCACCAAGGTAAAGGCTCCGCGGGGAAGAGATGCTTCCAGGGCGTGCGCCAGACGTTGTTAGGCAGAGCTTCCCACTGCGTTGCAACCTCAGTGCCTTTCAAAACCGGATGCTCGTCGCCGTAGGGCTGGATAGTGATGCCCTGGTTGAGGACGAGACCGCCGGTGCGGTAGATGCCGCCGCGCAGGAC
>JBAWFY010000571.1:0-3007 GCA_049592335.1 Occallatibacter sp. | reverse complement strand
CCTTGATGGTCCCCATCGATTTCAGCGTGATGTAACCATCGGGCTCAATGGTCACGGTCTGATTGAACTCCGGCGAGAAAGCAAACTCCAATTCGAATGCATCTCCCTTGCGAAGCTGATAGCGCTGCGCGCGATCGCTCAACACTGGCCGGTCTGAAGTCGATGCCCCGCTGTCCTGCTGAGGCACTGTGACCGTGGACGCAGTCTCCACCTGGGCCAATGAGACTACCGGAGCCGCCAGGAATGCGGCGAGGACAATGACAGGGCAGTTCATTCGGAAAGCGCTCCTGCCCGGCTTAGCCGGGAAGAAAGACTGGCGGGATATTGCACTGGCTGAATGAGTCTGTTTGGATCTTGAAAGGTGCGCAGGCTGTTGCGATCCCGAGGGGTTTGCAACAAATCGGCGGACCGCTTCGATCTGTCGGGCACTGGTTCCAGCTCCGCGGCATCGACCTCGATAGCGATGCTTTGCATAATCCGGTCAAGCGTGAGGACGATGTTGAGGTTATTTTTCTTCCGCACGATAACGCCTTCGAGCCCTGCAAGCACGCCCGTCTTCACCCTGGCCCGTTCGCCGATCACGAGGTACGGATGAGGCTCAACTTTGCGCTGATGGAGCCCGTTACGCAAAGTCTCGATCTCGCGCTCGGGTAGTTCCCAGGCATTCGACGCCGATCCGACAATCGAGAAAACGCCCGGAGTTCCCAGGACGTCAGAACGCTGTTTCCGCGAGATTCGAACAAAGACATAGTTGGGAAATAGAGGCAGGTCCAGAGTCACCAATGGACGTTTCTGCCATTGGCGGGAACTCTTATACATCGGCAGATAAGCCTCGACGTTACGATGCACAAGCTGATTGAAGACGTGCTTCTCATGATGGCTCGCAGTATAGGCCGCAAACCAACTAAGTTGAACCATGTTGTTCAATTGTGCTGTCCTATCGATCCATTGACAGAATTCCGGCATAGCTTCGCCATCCCCACTCGGAAGATAGTCTTCCGTAAAGTGAGCCAAAGTGAGACAAGATCGATTGCTACCGCGCGATACTCCGCGGACACGCCAAGCGATTGCTTTTGTTTCTCAAAGCAATGCGTGCGTTGACACTCAGGTTGGGACGCCCTGGAATCGTTCAGTTGCCTGCACAATTTGAATCTAGGCAGCCTCTTTTTACTCTCAACAACCCGCGTTTATGCGGTGGCTTTTGCCTATTTGTACCGCCGTGTACAGAGCGAGGGGAATACACTGAAACGATTGAGCCAAGGCTACCGATGACTTCCTCAGATTGTCAAGAGGATTGATAATAAGATTACACAAAAAATATTTCAGCTATAGGCGGCGGCCCAAAATAAGCCACGAAGCGGCGCGTCAGAGCTGGTTTGTGGGAGAGCAAAAATTTGCATATCCAATCCGAGATGAGTTCGGTCGCCGTGGACCGAGCGAACCTACAGGCCAAAATCCGCTTCAAATGGCGTTCAGTCCGGACGATTACATGATCGAGTAGATCGCGACGCCAGGACCCGACGAATCGCTCTGCTATTCCATTCTGCCAGGGGCTATGAACTGCGATTCGAATCCGGCTTACGCCGAGGCTCTCCGCGGCTGTCGGAACCTCGCCTTGGAACATGTGTTCTTGACCTGACCCTGGGAAAACCGACCAGTGGAAGTCCAGTGCTTCTTGGTTGACAAGGTCATCGGGCCTCTCCCATAATGGCTCCGTCTTCCCTAGACGGAGCCCAACCGGGCTGTAGTCTCGACTGCGTCTTCCTCAGAGTTGTATGGAACAAAAAGCTTCAAGCAACCAATGATCTTTGTGCTGCCTCAAGTCAAGGCGCACGTCTACGTTTCGATCTACATTGCAACAGGGCAGCAATCGAGCTGATTGCGCGAATTTCGTGTCTCGCATTGGTCGGCTTTCGCACGCCCAGGGGAAAACAATGAATCAATCCACTGGAACTACTCGCCGTCTCTTTTTGAAGACCTCCGTTGCTGTTGCCGGAGCCGCCGCCTTGCAGCAGCGCCTCGGTTTGGCCCAGGCCCCGGCGAAGTACCGCCGCTACAACGTCACCAGCTCTGAGGGGCAGAAGGCACTGGCCAGTTATGCAATCGGCATCCAAGCGATGTTGAACCTGCCGCCGGAGCACCCGCAGAATTGGTTTCGTAACGCATTCGTTCATCTGATGGACTGCCCGCACGGCAACTGGTGGTTTTACGTATGGCATCGCGGGTACGTAGGGTACTTTGAGCAGACGATCCGCACCCTGAGCCGTGATCCCAACTTCGCCATACCCTACTGGGACTGGACCCAATTGCCGCAAATTCCAGACTCAATGTTCGATGGCGTGCTGACGCCGACCGACTTCGCATATGCGCCCTTCACCAAGGACATCTCTACTTTCACATCTTTCATACAGCCTGCACTCAAGCGGCATTGGGATGGTCTCAACCCCGCCCAGCGCGTTCAGCTCGATCGCCGCGGCTACACAAGCTTCGATGCCATGTGGAACGATGTAACGGGCTACACCGCCACGCCGCCTCCGCCGCACATTGACCCTACCAACACGGCCTTTGCGCCGACTGCCATCGCACGCTATCTCAGTCGCAGCAATCCCAAGCTGGTCCCGGATGTTGCCTACAACGTCTCGCCGTTTGTGGTCTACGCGGGACTGCTGCCAACCAACTTCTACGATCCCATTACTCAAATCAGCTTCAACAGTTCTAAGGCGCCCTCGCACAACACGCCGCCCCCGGGGAGAACAGTCTTTTCCACTCTGGAGGGATTGCCGCACAACAGCGTTCACAACTGCATTGGCGGCTTGCCGCCAATCTCTGGCGGGCCTTGGGGCAATATGACCAACAATCTTTCCCCTGTTGACCCGATCTTTTTTTTGCACCACTCCAACATGGACCGGCTGTGGGATGTTTGGACACGCAAGCAGCAGGCCCTCAAACTGCCCTACCTGCCCGGCAAAGAAGATTTCCCCACCTACGCGAATGAGCCCTTCCTCTT
>JBAWFY010000570.1:0-1990 GCA_049592335.1 Occallatibacter sp. | reverse complement strand
GTGGAAGGCAAATGCGCAGCCCGGATGGTGGAATCGGCAGACACAGCGGACTTAAAATCGTATAAGTCAATAGCTAAATTGCTTGTAAATCAAAGATAAATAAAGACTTGTGGTAATAATGTAGCGCCATAACGACAGGCACAACCCTTACACATTTTTTGTGATATTCAAGATGTGTGCGGAGGTTATCGCTCATGTCCGAACGGTTCACGATCCTCGGTGGCAAGGTCCACGTCTACAGGCGTCCGAACAGTTCCAGTTGGCAATGCGCAACCTATCTCGCCGGAAAGAATCGCCGCACAACGACCAAAGAAGACAGCCTGTCGAAAGCGAAGGAATTCGCGGAAGACTGGTATTTGCAGTTGCGCGGCAAGCTCCGCGACGGTCAATTGAAAAGCGGCAAACTGTTCCGCGAAGCTGCTAAGTTGTACCTGCGCGAATTCGACATCATGACGCAAGGACAGCGCAGCCCGAAATACGCATCCGGGCAGCACGCGCGCGCCAATGGCTATCTGGTCCCGTTCTTCGGCAGCATGGTGCTACCTGAGATCACGGCGGGCAAGGTCAACGAATATCGCGTCCATCGACTTGAAGAGTGCAAGGCCTTGCGCGGCAAACCTCCAGCGCGTAGCACTATGCACCAGGAGATCGTGACGCTGCGGCAGATTTTCAAAACGGCTCTGCGGCACGGATGGGTCGATCATCTCCCGGATTTCTCAGCGCCATATCGCGCGTCCCCGAAGATTTCCCATAGAGCATGGTTCTCACCAGAAGAGTACAGGCAGCTTTATGAGGCAACGCGGAAACGCGCCCAGGACCCAAAGCAGCCCCGTTTCCGTTGGGAGGCGGAGCAACTTCACGATTATGTTTTGTTCTCCGCCAACACCGGACTCCGCCCTGACGAGGCGAGGCGTCTTCAGTTCCGCGATGTCACTGTGACCGAAGACGAGGGGAGCGGCCAAACCATCCTTGAGATCGAAGTACGAGGAAAGCGCGGTGTTGGTTATTGCAAGAGCACAGCAGGTGCCGTGCATCCGTTCGAGCGGCTGAAAGCCCGTCCACGTCCAGATGGAGGGCCGGGAAGATCGGGCAGTCGCACCGCCTCAATAGCGAATGGTGAGTGGCACGCACCCGGACCCACCGATCTTCTGTTTCCGAAATGGCCACGCGAGTTGTTCAACGCAATCCTTGAGGAAGAAAAGCTTCGCACCGACCGTGACGGAAGGCCGCGAACGGCGTATAGCCTGCGCCACACCTACATTTGCCTGCGCCTGCTTGAAGGTGCCGACATCTATCAGATTGCCAAGAACTGCCGAACAAGCGTGGAGATGATTGAGAAATACTATGCGGCGCATTTGAAGACGCAGCTCGATGCTTCCGCTATCAACATCATGAGGCCACGGGCGAAGAAGAAGACGGTTCCCAAGAAAGGCCCCGGACGAGTCGAGTCCGTCCGTTTGGCTGAGGAAGCGTAGACCTGCGCTGCTTGCTCTCTGATGACCGTAAACGCACTGCTATCCAGCGGGCCAGGATGGAACCATCCTGGCGTGTTTGGGGCCGGAACCGGCCCCACTCCGGCCCGGAACCGGGCCAGCGTTTAGTCAGGTTGCGGCTCCCTAGCTGAAGGAGGCCAACACTTCATCTGGTGAAAGAACAGTGATGTCGCTAAACCGGCGAAAGTCCTTGGTATTGAGCGTCAGCAGATTCGCAATTCCATGCACGCGCATGGCTGCTACCAGGCGAGCATCGTGGACTTGGATTCCGGAGACGTTCGCGACAACGACGATTCTGCGCCACTCTTGATGTGTTGCTTCGCTGTCGGCGGCAAAAGAGAATTTCGATTCGATCAGAGCAGCGCGTTCATCCGTCTCAGCAACAGTGAACCCGAACCCGTTCCGATCAGGCGGTCGAGTACAGACATTCCAAAATTCAGCCAAATTTTGGGATGTGTAGTAGAGGTCCGCTCCCTGCGCCCAAAGGCGATCCGTAC
>JBAWFY010000569.1:0-8284 GCA_049592335.1 Occallatibacter sp. | reverse complement strand
CGGCAACTGGGGCATCAAGGACAACCCCGCAGGCCAGGCCTATTACGACTCGATGATGCGGCTCTATGCAAATTGGGGCGTGGATTATCTCAAGGTCGATTGCATCTCCGATCATCCCTACCGGCCCAAGGAGATTCGCCAGATTTCCGATGCCATCCGCAAAACCGGCCGCCCCATGGTGCTCAGCCTCTCGCCGGGCCCCACCGATTTCAGCCACGCGGCCGAAATCGCTCAATATGCACAGATGTGGCGCATCTCCAACGATCACTGGGATCAGTGGGAATTCGCGAATCACACCAACGACGGCTTCCCCTCCGGTGTGCGGCAAGCATTTGACCTTCTCGCCGAATGGTTCTCGTACACAAGTGCCGGCAACTGGCCCGACGCGGATATGCTCCCCGAGGGCTGGCTTGGTCCCCACCCCGGCTGGGGCGAGCCGCGGCAGTCGCGCCTCACTCAGGACGAACAACGCACCGAATTTACTCTATGGGCCATTGCCCGCTCGCCGCTCATCTTCGGTGGCAATCTCACGCGCCTCGACGCGTTCACGCGCTCTCTTCTCACCAACCAGACCCTGCTCTTCGTCAACCAGAACTCCGGCTATAGCCACCCGGTCGATGTCTCCGCGCTCGGTCCGGGGTTCGAGAACATTCGCGTATGGCGGGCCACGGTGGGCGAAACTGGCGATCGCGGTTACGCCGAGTACGTCGCCTTCTTCAATCTTGGATCGAGCCCGGCCGCTGTACACGTCGCCTGGAAGGATCTGGGGCTCGACGATCGCAAATTCGTAGCCCAGAATGCCTTTGATGATTCGGCCACCAAGGATTCCAAAGACATTGATGTCGCTCTGCCGCCCCACGGCAGCACATTGTTCCAGTTGCGTTGAACCGGATAAGGTTAGAGAATTCAATCCCAAAGGCAGCGCGAGTCTGCAGATTCGCGCTGCCTCTTCGCAGCGGAACTGCTTTACTGGATTCGGACCGGCGTATCGCAGAGTGAGCCTTCCAAGGCGTACGCTTTCGGGGCAACTCATGCCGCTTCTTCGTTCGGCTTTCATTGCGCTCTCGCACAATCGCTCTCTGCGCCATCTCTGCGAGCATTCCCGCCTGGCTGCTCGTCTCCATTCCCGTTTCATTGCGGGTACGCTGCCTGAAGATGCATTGCGCGTGGCCGAAAAGCTCAACCAACAAGGCATTGCCGTCACCTTGGATTCGCTGGGCGAGAGCGTGACTTCGGAAGCAGAAGCACACCGGGCCGCTGACGTCTACCATCGATTGCTCGACTCGATTGCCGCACGCGGCCTGAACGCCAACATCAGCCTCAAGCTGACGCAGATGGGTCTTGAGCAATCGGCGGAACTTGCCGAGTCCATCACCGCCAGTCTTGCGGAACACGCGCGCGCCGCAGGCAACTTTGTGCGCGTCGACATGGAAGACTCGCGCCTGACCGACAGTACGCTCTACGTTGTCCGGCGCATCCATGCACGCTCCGCCACGCGCGGCGCCGTCGGCGCCGTCATCCAGGCTTACCTCTACCGCTCCCAGGCCGACATAGAACAATTAATCGTCGAAGGCATTCGCATCCGTCTCTGCAAAGGCGCATACAATGAACCGCCCGCGGTGGCGTATCCGCGCAAGACAGAAGTCGATCGGAACTTTCTCGAGCTGAGCCGGCTGCTACTCGATAGTTCGATTTACCATGCCCTCGCGACGCACGATTCCGCGATCGTCGAGGCAGCCAAAGCCTATGCAGCTTCGCGCGGCATCGGCCGGGATGGTTTCGAATTCCAGATGTTATATGGAGTGCGCCGCGATTTGCAGCGCGCCCTGGTCCGCGATGGCTACAAGGTGCGCGTGTATGTTCCTTTTGGAACCGAGTGGTATCCCTACTTTATGCGCCGCCTGGCTGAGCGCCCGGCCAACGTGCTCTTCCTTGTCCGCAATCTCTTTCGGGCCTAGGCATCTTCCAAGGGCGTATTTTCCAATTGCCCGTTTCGCTCGCCCGGCCGGATCTTCGCCCTGTGACGCTTTTGCAGCATCACAAGGGTGCCGCATCGCGTGCAGCGCCAGGGGTAATACCCCAACAGCGGATAGATCATCTTCTGCACAAACCCATCGCGATGGATGCGATGCACCTTCCCGCTTCCGCATTTCCGGCAAAAAACTTTTTCCCTGACTGAATTCGCTTCGGCGACTTTCACTACAGGCGCTTCCTGAACCATCGCCTCTGACATCTGCTTTCCCCCGGTAGTCCTGGCGCGAGCGCCAAATTCAAATCACGCCGTCTGCCTGCTTCAGGCAGCGGCTCTCGGTCCCGGTGCGAGGAAGATCAAGGGGGAAGAACTCCGACTCAAATGCCGACCAACTTATCTTCCGGCACCACCGCACGAAGCGAAATCTCTGGTGATTATAGTTCCCGGATGCCCTGCCATCAACCCACTAGCAACCCTTACACGCACTAATGTAATGTGCGGTATTCATCTGGCACTGGCTGGCCCAAATCGGCGCCGCATTCGGCTCATTCCGCCGCCTGCAGCCCTCCCAGTCCTTGGCGCGCCAAATCGGCGACCGCCCTGGCGAGTGTGACCGAATCGTTGAGCGACTGTGGGCGTTCTAGGCGAATTCCCTGTTTCGCCGCGTAATCGCGAAAAAGAATGTCGACGTCGTACAGAATCTCCACATGGTCGCAGAGAAACCCAATCGGCTGCAGAACAAGCGCCTTCACGCCCTCGGAGGCAATCCGGCCCAGCGTCTCCTCCACGCTTGGCCCGATCCACGGTCCGCCGCTCGCCCCCTGGCTCTGGAAGGCGAACCACCAGCGCGGAATCTCCTTGACGCGCCCGGCCACAAGTTCCGCCGTGTACCGCGCCTCGTCGGCGTATGGATCGGCGCCCTGTCCCGGCCACAGCCTCTTGCCTCCTTCCCCGTCCGCCGCGAGCGCCTCGATCGTCCGGGTCGGCACGCTGTGCGCCGTAAATAGCACCGGCACGGCCCCGCCCGTTTCGGCGTTCAACTTCGCCAGCGCGGGCCGCAATCGCTCGGCAAATGCATCGGCCAGCAGCGGATGCTGCGCCCATCCAGCCGTAAAGTCGATGCGCAAGCCCCCGGCCTCGGCCTCGACGGCGCGGCGATATAACCCAACACTTGTCCGGGAGTTCTGCGGCGCCATGCAGATCACTGCAGCCTCTTGCACGCCATCCGCTCGCATCTGCTTCACCACGTCCGGAATATACGGCCGCCAGTTGCGCATTCCCACGTACACCGGAATCGTATCGCCCGCCGCGGCGAGTTCGTTCTCCACCAGCTTTGCCTGGGCGAACGTGATCTCAGTCAGCGGGCTGTGGCCGATCTGCGCATAGCGATGCTGGATCTCTTCGACCACCGACTGCGGAATCGGACGTCCACTCACCACATTGCGCAGATATTCGGGAATCTGCTCCACCGTCTCGGGAGTCCCGTGAGCGAGCAACAAAACTGCCTTTTTAGCCACGTGCATCCTCCAGCCGGAACTCGCGCACCATGCGCACCACGGCCTGCACATTCTCGACTGGCGTCCCGGGAACGATGCCGTGGCCCAGATTAAAAATATGTCCCGGCCTTCCATTTGCCGCGCGCAGAATCTCGCCCACTCGCTGCTCCAGCACATCGAGCGGCGCAAACAGCGTGATGGGATCGAGATTTCCCTGCACCGCGCGGCTGTGACCAACCGCCCGCCAGCCCACATTGAGCGGCTGCCGCCAGTCCAGGCCGATCACGTCGGCTCCGGTCTCAGCCATCTGCTCGAGCAGGCCCGCGGTTTCCACGCCAAAATAGATCACCGGTACGCCCATCGCCTGCACCGCGCGCACCAATCTCTTCGAGGCTTCGAAGGCGTACGTGCGATAGTCGCTGGGCGAGAGTGAACCCACCCAACTGTCGAAGATCTGAATCGCGTCTGCGCCCGCCTCCACCTGCAGACGGCAGTATTCCGTCAGCACAGTGACGAGCTTGTCCAGGAGACTGCTCCACGCAGTGGGAGTGCAGTACATGAGCTTCTTGGTCTCGATGTAATTCCGCGAGCCGCCGCCTTCAATCATGTAGCTAGCCAGCGTATACGGCGCGCCACAAAAACCAATCACTCCCAGCCGGTCGCGGAAGTGCGCGGCAACCTTCTCAATCGCTCTCGCCACGTAGCCAAGATCGCCGGCGCGATCTGTACGCAAGGCCAGCACATCCTCAGCCGTGCGCACGGGCCGATGCACCACCGGCCCTTCGCCGGCCTGAAACTCAAAGTCCAGCCCCATGGGTTCGAGCGGCAGCAGCAGATCGGCAAAGATAATCGCCGCATCCACGCCCAGCTTCTCCGCCGCGGTGATCGTCACCTCAGCCGCCAACCCGGGCTGCTTGCAAATCTCAACCAGCGTATGGTGCTTGCGCACCTCGCGGTATTCCTGCATATAGCGCCCGGCCTGGCGCAGGAACCACACCGGCGTGCGGTCCACAGGTTTGCGCAGGCAGGCGCGTACAAAGCGGGTGCCATTCAGAATTGTTCCTTCATCCTGGGGATCGTGATCTTGCCGACTCATCTTCGACCATTCTAGATGTCAAGGCCCATTGCGCCGCCTGCTGCCTGTATCCCTTTCGCCATCCCGCCAGGATTACGTTGCATCCCTTCCATGTATCATGGCCCTGCACAGTTTCATGGCTGGGCACTCGTTCCCAGGGCCACCTTTCACGCGGGATACCAATAGGAGATTCCCCAATGCCATTCACCAGGTTTGCCGCCGCATCGCTCGCAGGGCTTTTTATGCTCTCCTGCGCCGCTTTCGCGCAATCGCCCCAGCCGATCCTGCATCCGCCGCCACCCTCCACGCAGCCGCCGCAAACAATCAAACTGGACGTCGTCGTCGAAAACAAATCGGGCCAGCCTTTGACCGCGCTCCAGCAGCAGGACTTCACGGTTTTCGACAACAAAGCCCCGCGCCCCATCACATCATTCAAGCTGGAAACGCCCAAGGAAGAGCCGGTCGAAGTAATCATTTACCTCGACGCCGTGAATACGCCCTACGAGCTGCTGGCCCAGATACGCAACGGCACAGATAAATACTTTAAAGAGAACGAAGGCACTCTTGCCCACCCCACGACCTTCGCGTTCCTTACCGACGATGGAGCTCAGTTCAACAAGCAGTTCTCAAGCAACGGCATGAAGCTCAGCGACGATCTCGAACACGATCCGGTCGGCCTGCGCCAGATCCTCCGCGGCGCCCAGTGGAGCGACATCGATCGTTTCGACATCGGCATCAAGGCCATCCACCAGCTCATTGGTCTCGCTTCAAAGCTGCCGGGCCGCAAGGTTGTGATCTTCGTCTCCCCGGGGTTCCCGCTGCTCTCCGGCCCCACCGCACAGCTCACTTCAAAGCAACAACGGCAAATCTTCTCGGACGCCGTCTATCTCTCCACCGAACTGCGGCGGAACAATGTCACCTTCTACAACATCAATCCCCTTGGCGTCTCCCAACCTATGTTTGGAGCCAACTACTACGAGAACTTCCTCAAAGGCCTTTCCCGGCTTGACGACGCGCAGTTTGCCAGCCTCAGTCCTCAGGTGCTCTCGCCTCAGAGCGGAGGCCTGACCCTGACTTCGAACAATGACATTGCCAGTATGATCCAGCGCTGCCTGCTCGACGTAGCTTCCTGGTATCGGATCACCTTCGATCCCCTGCCCTCCGAAAAGCCGAACGATTATCACCACATTGAAGTTCGCGTCACTCAACCCCACGCCATCGTGCGCACCCGCGACGGCTACTATGCCAATCCCACCCCGGTTGCCGTGCAGTGAGCCTATTCCCTATTGGCTACTGGCTACTCCCTGCCCTTATTTCCAGCGGAAGATCTTCACCGCTGCCGCAAACGGAACCAGCAACCACGCCAGCATAATCGCTACAGGCATCATCATGTGCCCCAGGGCCGTCCCCTGCAGCATATTGCCGCGCACGGCATTGATTGCCGCGGTCAGCGGAAGCGCCTGCACAAATGGCTGCAGAAATGCCGGGAAACGCGCCGTGGAAAAGAAAACCCCCGACATGATCCACATCGGCATCATGACCACGTTCATCAGGCCGCTGACCGCCTCAATGGTGCGGGCGCGCGAAGCGACAAGCAGGCCCAGCGCCGAAAACGTGAGCGAGGCGAGCACGCAAATCAAACCGAGTTCGACAAGCGATCCGCGAAACGGCACGCCAAATACGAGCCACGCGAAGCCGAGCAACAAAACAACTTCAATGGCGAGCATCACGAGACGCGAGAGAATATAAGACGCGAGATACTGCCAGCGCGGCATGGGCGAAGCCACCATGCGCTTGAGCAATTTCTTCGCCCGCGCATCGACGATCGCAAACCCCAGCCCCCACATCGCCGAACCCATCAGATTCATCCCGAGCAGGCCCGGCACCACGAAGTCTATGTAGCGTGAGCCAGTCTCGTGCACCAGCCGATTCTCTGCCGCGACTGGATCGCGCCGTCCTGCCGCAATCTGAATCGCACGGTCCGCAAGCATCCTCGCCGTCCGCGCATCGGGATTGGTGTCATCGTACCGATACAGCACGCCGCTGCCGTTCGCGACGGCCAAAAGCAGAATGTTGCCCGTGGCCAGCGCGTGCCCGCCCCCAGTTTCGTCCATTTCGGTTGCGCGCAGGCCCTTGTCGGCGTTGAGCGCCTGCACCAATTGCGGCGCGGTTGCGCCCACCGGCAGCACGTCCGCCGGCCGGTTGCGAAATGCGATTCCCAGCCCCACGGCAAGCAGAATGGGAAACACAAAGATCCAGAAGATCGCTTCAGGCTCGCGCAGCGTCAGCTTGAGCCGCGTCACGGTGAGTTGATACAAACTGCTCAGCATCAACCTATTCATCGCGCAGGTTCCTTCCCGTCAGCCGCACAAATACGTCCTCAAGCGTCGCCGAGTGCGTGCGGAACTCGCTCAGATGTAGCCGCTGCTCTTCGAGCACGGCAAAGATGCGCGGCACCGCTGTATGCAGTTCGCTCACCGAAAGCTGGTGCAAGTCTTCCTCCATGCGATACGACTGCACGCCCGGAATTGCCTTGAGCGCCGCAACTGCGTTGGCGGGCTTTTGGACAGGAGGGTCGGAGGAACCGAGAGCAAACTCCACAATATCCTCGCCGCCTAAAGTCGCAATCAACTCTTTGGGCGTGCCCAGCGCAATCACGCGTCCGTGGTCCATGATCGCCACGCGGTCGCACAGCCGCTCGGCCTCATCCATGTAGTGCGTGGTCAGAATGATGGTGCGACCCGCCAGCTTCAGGCGTTCAACCAAGTCCCACAAGTGCCGCCGCGCCTGCGGATCGAGACCCGTTGTCGGCTCGTCGAGAAAGAGCAACTCCGGATCGCCCACCAGCGCCGTAGCCATGGCCAGCCGCTGCTTCTGTCCGCCGCTCAAGCCGCCCACGCGCGCCCCGCGCTTCTCTTCGAGTTGCGCCACGCTGATCGCTTCCTCTAATGTGATTCCGCGTTTGTAAAAGCTCCGGAACAACCGCAGCAGCTCCTCCACGGTAATCTTGTCGGGGAATTGCGTCTCCTGCAGTTGAATGCCGATCGACTGCCGCAACTCTTCCCCGTGTTCCCGCCAGTTCCGGCCCAGCAGCTCGACCCTGCCCGCGTCCGGCGCAGTCAGGCCTTCACAGATCTCAATGGTCGTTGTCTTCCCTGCTCCGTTCGGCCCTAGCAGCCCAAAACACTCGCCGGGTTTCACGTCGAGATCGATTCCGTCCACGGCCCGCACGTCGCCGAACGACTTAGTGAGCTCGCGGATGCAGAGGGCGCAAGCCGCCAGCGAAGGCTGAACGGCAGAGCTCGTACCGAGAGGTGTCGATTCGCTCATGAAGGTAGGTTAACGTGTTGACCCCAGCGCCGGATTGAATCGCGCGTGAATGCGTGCGCGCCCCATCGAGCCACTAAATTCAGGACTACAAGCATCCGCAGGTTACAGGTAAACTAGAGCTATGGCGGAGATTCAACGCAGAAAAACCCCCACCGTAAAGATAGGACATGTGCGCGTCGGCTGGGAGGTCCCGGTCGTCGTGCAGTCCATGACCAACACCGACACGGCCGACGTCGAGTCGACGATCGAGCAGGTTGCGGCCCTCGCGCTGGCCGGCTCTGAGATCGTACGCGTCACGGTCAACAACGAAGACGCCGCCGCCGCGGTGCCGCATATCGTCGAAGGCCTGGAAAAACGTGGCCTGCGTGTGCCCATCGTTGGCGACTTTCACTACAACGGCCACATTCTGCT
>JBAWFY010000568.1:0-14615 GCA_049592335.1 Occallatibacter sp. | reverse complement strand
GAATATTGATCAGCTCGGTGAGCACCTCATCCCGATCCTGTCCGTTCAGCGCCAATGCGAGCTGCGCCGTAAACAGTCCGTATTTCACGCCGACATCGAAGCGCTGGCTGGGCTGAATCAAAGCCAGATACTGCTCCCTATGCGCCAACGCGGCCAGCGCCGACGAAAGGCTCGCGCGGCCGCTGGGCGATGCGGCAAACATGGCTTCGAGAATCTCGAAGATCGCCGGAGTGAGCACGTGCATTCCGAAGAAGCAGAGATATTGTCCGCTACGCAAACCCGGAACGGTCAGGCGCTGTTCGGCTTCAGTGGGCGTGGGTTTTTCGATGACGGTATCGACGCGGTAGAAGCCCGGCTTGCCCACCTCCGGCTGCCCGCCCACGGCGCCGAAATGAGGAAGCAGGCTTTCGCGCGTCACCTGCACGGCGGAGATCGCGCAACCCTCGGCATGAGCCGCCTCCACCAGCCGCTTTGCGCATCCGCCGGCCGCGGTGCTCACGTAGATGTGGTCGCCAACGAAGTGCAGGAACGGCTCATCCGCGGCAAAGCTCCGCGCAGAGTAGACCGCGTGCGCGTAGCCGCGCGCTTCCTTCTGCTGGACGAAGGTCAGCCGCGCGCTCACATCCGCAAGCAATCGCGCGTACGGCTCCTCGTCTCCCGGGCAAACCACGATACAGATTTCTGCAATTCCGGCGCGCACCGCTTCCCGGACGACCAGGCTCAGCACCGAGCGCTCTGTGCCCTGCTCGTCGAACAGGGTTTGCAACGGCAGGGTCCGCTGATCCTGCCCTGCCGCGGTGATTACGGCCTTTCTGATTTGCATATCCGCAATGGTAACGCATCGGGTTCGGCCTGGCAGCGGCAGTTTTCTCGGCCATCACTGCGGCGATGCGTCGGCTCGCGGCTCGGATGGCTTGCGCTGAACCTCAAGGGGAACCTGGAGCGAACCGGTCCGGGCGCTGGCCGCATCGTAGACCACGATGCGCAACCCGATTTCACCCGCCGGCAGGTCGATTGCGAGACGAATGGGAATTGCGCCTCCGCCGGATGTAAGCTGTTCGTATTGTTGCGGCGACAAATTGAGCTTGAGCGCGCGGCCGAGGGAATTCACGAGCTGACTCTTATCGTCATAGGCCAGCAGGTCGCATTGCAATTGCGCGCTCCGCTTGCCATCCGCGTCCTCGGCAAGCGGCAGATCCTGCGGCTTCAGGCTCAGGTCGACAAGGTAGCGTTGCGAACCGCCCGGAAAACTCGTCGTCCTTTCGCCGGCTGCTTTGTCGTCGAGCACGGCTCCATTGAGTTCCGGCGCGGTCTCCGGCAGCACGCGCGCGCGAAACACAATCTGCGTCGAAGGCGGAGTGCCGGCCTGGGCCGCTGCTGCCACCGGACTCGTCCTTCCGCTCGACCCGTTCGCCGGATTGCCGCCCGGTGCGGTGTAGTACCCGCGGCGATAGGCGAGCTGATATTTGCCGCCATCGATCTTCACTTCTATGGTGTGGTAATCCGCGCCATTCTTGCCCGGCTTCGATTGCGGCGGAACATAGCTCACCGCATAGTAATTTGAATCGTTGTCCGTGATCTTATTGAGCGCCGCTTTCAGATCGTTTCCGGTGGAGTAGACGTGCCCGCCGGTTTCGGCGGCGATGGTGTTCATCGAATCTTTTTCGACCGACGTCTGCTCGGCAAAATTCGTCGTGCTGTCGCTCCCGATGGCCATAGGATTTTTCGCCCCCCCAAAGGCCGGCGCAACGTAGCTCGCGCTCGATGTCGTCGCCACCAGCAGTCCGCGCGCGTCTACCGGGTAGACGGATACGCGGGCCGCGGAAAGCAAATCGCTCGTCTCGCGCACCGCGTTCGAGTAGTCGCGCACGTTTTTCAGGTCGGCTCTCGAAAGCGCATCGGGGGTGAGGCCAATGGGAAACGAGCCCGAGAACCAGATGAGGTTCTTTCGCCCCTTGACTGCCGCCAGGTAGCGCGCCAACTGGTCAAGGGCATCGAGAGTCATCGCCACGCGCTGGTCGTTCTCGAAGGTTTGCGTATCGGCTGCGAATTGCTGGATGGTATTCACCAGCCAGAGGGTCTGGGGATCGGGGTTGTTGGCCAAGCCGGGCGCCAAGCTGCCAATATCCGAGGAGAGATTGCTGGCTGCCGACTGCGGTTTGCCTTTCTGGTTTTCAAGAACCTTCAACAACTGCGCAACGTCGGTGGTGAATCCGGTTGCCATGCGCAATTGCGAAGAGAGCATAAAGATCGCCAACGAAGTTCCGGGCTTGATGGTGCCGAGGTAATTGATCATCTGCCTCCGCACCTGCTCCTGGTCGCTGGCCTGCGTGTTCAGTGCGTCCAGCAGGAGCACATTCACAGAGCCTGTCTCGGGATACACTGGCAAATTCGAGTAGGTATTCTCGGGCAGTTCGGGGGCCTCTTGCGCCTCCTCACTCGCCGACGGGCTGGCAGGCGGCTGGTTCTCCTCGAAGGACGCGATGGGCTGCTCGTGGCCGTCTTCGAACAGATGGAAGCGGCTGCGATCGAGGCCTTTGACCGGCTTGTCGTGGTCAGTCACCACTACGTCCACCAAGACCAGCCGGGATTGCGCATGGAGCATGGGCGCGGCAGGGAGCGCGTTTGAGGATGGGCTCGCGGTTGGCGACGGAGCGACGTTTGCGGAGGCTTGTGTTTCTGGATTTGCGGCGCCGCCCGGAGCCGGCGCGGAAGATGACTCTGCCGCAGGAGGCGCAGCGGGATTGGAAGCAGCAGCAGGCGCTTCCACGCTTGCAACGGGAGCAGCATTCGAAGGCGGGTTGGCGGCAGTTTCGGAGACCGGCGCCGAAGTGGCCGACGCCTCAGCCGGAGCGGGGCCGGAGCCCGGGGCTGCGGTGCTTTCCGAACTTTCCGGCAGCGCCATCTCGCTGCCGGGCGCCGCGTTGCCGCTGGCTTCGACCGGATTGGCGATGATCCGCGTCTCCGTCCGGAACTCGTGGTAGTTCGTAAATGCGACGTCGTTCAACTCTGCCTGCACCGGCCACGCGGTCTCGTCCGACACTCCCTTGTTCGGAACCGGGACCTTTGAATAGGCTATGGCACGCAGGGGGCAGATGTAGCTTTGGCCTTTGATCGCTACCGGCCCATATTCCACCGAGATCGCCGCCCGCATGGCCTGGTGCGGCGGCATCATTTCCGCTACCTGGCTGAAACGAAGAATCGCGCCCGACTCCGGATCGATGGCAATCTCACCGTGGTAGGCGGGATGCACGCTGTCGGCCTTGCCCCCGGTGACGATTCCAACCCTGAAGTGCGAAGCTTCAGACGGCACGCTATAGTGAAAGACCGCCTCCGGACCATTCGCGCCCTGCTCCCACCGCGCAAATTCCACCTGGTTTCGCAAAGCGTCGACCAGAATCGCCGCAAGGATGGATCCAAACTCGCCGTGAGTCACCAACCCTTTCTGCGGTTTGCTCCCATCCTCATCGAGAACCTCGTGGCCGCCGCGGTAGGTCACGGTCTGGCTGTATGTATCCGCCAGGTGCAACGTCGCGAAGACGGTCGAGGAAGCCGAGCCGGGCTGTCCCAAGGCAATCGAGTCGAGGGCCTGATTCGCACCCCTCGCGCCCGGACCTCCAGAACTTCCGCTGAGTCCTCTTCCGCGGCCTCCCGTCGGACCCTCCTGGACGGTAGAGGCTGCATGTTGCGAAAGCGTGTCCTCATAGTGCGCGGTCTCGCGCGTGGCAAAGAAGTCGGGCAGACGCGACAACGTATTCTCCGTGTACTGAACGGCCAACCGGAGAATCTGGTTTTGAGCTTCGATGCCGGGCTGCGGATTGAGAACGACGTCGGACGCAGGCGGATCGAGAAAAGCCGACATATCGGCCAGCTCGACGAGCGTCTCGCGCATTTTGGGTCCGGAAAACTCCGCTTTCCAGCGCTCCAGTCTGGCCGGGCTCACCCGCTCCGTCAGCTGCACCTCATCGAGCTCAGCGGCCGCCTTGGCGTCGGGTTTGTCACGGAGCGTGTTCAGCAGCTGCTCTGTCTGCGCAATCGAGAGACTTTTAGCGGCAAAGGCCGGCCAAGCCGTTCCCCACAGTAGCAGCAGCACCATCCATTTCCGCATTCAATCCCCCTGCACCCACAACTTATGTACGTTGACCCTACAATTCTGGCCGGGGTCGCCATCTACGATCCTATTCTTCGAGCGGAATTCGTGGAAGTGGGTACACGTTACATCATTCGTGGTAGTGGCTAAACATCACGTCGTTCAAATCGGTCTCGATCGGCCACGAACTTTGGTCCGGCGATTCTCTGTTTGGCTTCGTCGCACCCCCAGCCGGCACCGGGATTCTTGTAAAAAACACGGCTTTCACCGGGCAGAAGAAAGTGCGATCTCCGATCGTCACGGGCGCGAATTCCACTTCGATAGACGTGCTCTGAACCTGGTGCGGCGGCGACATGCTCGAAATCTCACTCAGGCGCAGAATGGCGCCCGTCTCCGGATCGATCTCGATCTCTCCGTGATAGGCGGGGTGGACGGGTTGCTCCTGGCCTCCGGTTGCCAAATCGAGCTTGAAGTGCGATGCCTCTTCCGGCACGGAGTAATGAAAAACCGCCGCAGGCTCGCTCGGGCCCTGTTCCCAGCGCAAAAAGCGTACCTCGCTTTCGAGGGCGTCGCTCAATACCTGCGAGAGGATGGGGCCAAACTCGCCGTGGCTTGTGAGCCCGGACGCGGGCGGCTCAGCATCCGGCTTGTCCGCGGCCTCAAAAAGAATCTCGCGGCCGCCGCGATAGGTCACTGTCCCGCTGGTCACGCCGGTCCACTGCAACGGCTTGGCGCTTCCGTCGGCGGAATCGGATTTGCTTGAAGATGCAGCCTCGAAGTGCGTCGTCTCGCGGGTGGCAAAAAAGTTCGGCAAGCGCGACATGGTCGATCCCATGTACTGTTCGGCCATCCACAGCATGTGCCGCTGAGTGTCAGGATCCGGCGGGGGATCGGGAATTACCTCGGACGCAGGGGGATCGATAAAAGCCGACAGATCGGCCAGCCTTATAAGCTCCTGGCGCGTGCGGCTGCCCGGAAACGCCGTCTCCCAGTGCGCGAGCCTGGCCGGGCTCACTCGTTCCGTCAGTTGCAGGTCTTCGAGCTCGTGCGCCACTTTGCCGTCCGGCTTATCGTGCATCCTGGCGAGCAACTGCTCCATCTGCTCAACCGTCGCGGTCTTCATCGCCATGGCCTGACAGGCGAACCCCAACAGAAGCAGCACTGTTACCCGTTTGCGCATGGCGCTGGTCTCATTCGATCCGCAGCATCAGTATAGCCATTCTCAAGCCGCGTTGCCGCCGATGGTGGCTGGCTCTTCCAACGATAACGATAAAGAAGCCGCCCTCGCATAATGCCAAGGGCGGCTTCAGAGATTCACGATTGCCACGGGTCTTGCGCCCGTGGACGGTGATTTACTACTGCACAAACGTGACGATGCTTTGCGCAGGCAGCGTGTAGGTGAATTGGCCGCTGGTCACGGTGACTGCGGACTGTGGCGCAAGACTGGTTGTGGATGTCGACTGATAAGGCGTCAGGGAGGTTACGGTGCCGTTGTTCAGCGTGAAGGATAGCGTCTGCGATGCCGTATTGGTATTGATGACGACGATCGCGTAGTTGTTGTTATAGGTGTTGCTGCCTCCGGTCGGGTACTCGTATGCCGAGACGTAGACTCCAGAGACCGGACTTGCGGTGGCCGAAACGCGCACAAAACCAGGCTGGATGAATTTCGAGTACTGACCCATCACCGCGCCCATCGCCATCAAATTCCCGCTGTTGTCGACCAGGCCGCACGTGCCGGCGGCGGTGCCACAACTTCCGGTCGAGTCACCGAAAACTCCCCACCAGACATAGGCATTATATTGGCCGGTGACCATGGAGTCATGGATCGACAAAGCAAAGGTCCCCAAGGCCGATTGCCCCGTGGTCGAGGTCCACGGTAGTGTCGCTGGGCTCAATGGGCCGAACTCGGTCATCCAGATTTCCTTTGGCGTATCTCCTGCGGGAATGCTATAGGGGGCAGGCGAGACTCCATAGAGATGGCCACCGATGATGCTGATGAGTCCCTCCGCATTCGGGTCTTGAAGAGCCGTCAGGGCCTGTGAGGGCTGGAAGCTATCTGCCTCCGGCATCATGAACTTTGTGGAGTACGGGTCTGTGGTGATCGTGGAGGCGTTGTTCGCGACCCATGTGTCCATCTGCTGAGGAGACCATAGGCAGGACTCATAGGAGACGTTCTCCTCCGGTTCGTTCTGCATGGAAATGGCGTAGAGGTTGAACCCAGCGGTGGTGTTGAAGAATGTGACAAAATCCTCCAGATACTGAGCGTAGGCAGCGTAGCTCGTCGTATTCAGGGAACCGCCGCAGTAGCCTGCTGCAGGGCCGCAAGTTCCAGAGTAATAGGGCTCGCCCGAGTTGCTGCCGGTCTTCATGGAGATGGGCGGAGTCCAGGGCGTCGCAAAAACGACGGCGTTAGGATTGTTGGCGATGGCTTCCTGACCGTTGGCAGCCTCATAGTCCCACTCGCCGGTTTCATAGGGATCATTGTGCGCGCCGCCGCCCGAGGGTGAACCTTCGGGATCGATGCGTACGCGCAGGACACTGAGGCCGAGGCCATTCGATGGGCTGAAGAGGGCCGTGGCCACGGCAGAAGGCATTTGCCCCAGCCATGCCGTCGAGCCGCCGAAGCCGCGAATGGTCTGGTACGTGGTCCCGAAGTCCACCGCTACGTCTCCCGTCAGTGCCACGGTGACCGTCTGCGTGATCGGCGAGCCGGTGGTTGGAGTGACGGTGAGCGTATACACCGTGGTCGCAGTCGGGGTGACCGTGACCGGCGTGCCGCTGGTGACGATGGTGTTGCCCGGCGTGATGACTCCCGTTCCGCCGCTGAAGACAGCGGTCAACTGAGTCGATGTCTGGCCGAGCGGGATCGGATTGGGGCTGGCCGTGAAGCTGGTGATGGAAAGATTAGCGCTTACACTGACATCGCCCAGACCCGTGGCGCTGTTATAGGTGGAGGAACTGTTTGCGTCCGGCGTGTACGCGGCATGGAGCAGATCGGTGCCGTTGGCGAGAGAGCTGGCAGAAACAACGATCTGCACGCTGCCGTTGGAAAGCGCCTGCGCGCCCGAGTTGTACGTGCCGCTGGTCAATGTGATCGAGCCGGTGGGCGTGCTGCCGGTTCCGCTCACCGTCACCGTTACTGTCGTGGACTCGGAGCCGCTGATGCTCGTCGGGTTCGGCGACACCGTCACGCTCGGCGTAGTCAGCGTGGAAGAGCTTACCGTTACCGAGCCGGTTCCCGATGCGCTGTTGTAAGTGGACGAACTGCCGGCGTCCGGCGTGTAGGCGGCCGCGAGCGTATCGCTTGCGGTGGCCAGCGAGCTGCCTGGAACCGAGATCTGCACGCTGCCGTTCACCAGCGTCTTCGCGCCGGAATTGTAGCTGCCACTGGTCAGCGTCACCGATCCCGTGGGCGTGCCGCTTGTCCCGCTCACCGTCACCGTCACCGTTGTGCTTTGGGCGGTGGTGATGCTCGATGGGCTTGCCGACACCGTCACCGTCGGCGTGAGGAGCGTGGGCGTGGTCACCGTCACCGAGCCCGTTCCCGATGCGCTGTTATAGGTGGACGAACTGCCGGCGTCCGGTGTGTAGGCAGCCGTGAGCGTATCGTTTGCGGTGGCCAGCGAGCTGCCTGGAACCGTGATCTGCACGCTGCCGTTCACCAGCGTCTTCGCGCCCGAATTGTAGCTGCCGCTGGTCAACGTGACCGAGCCCGTCGGCGTGCCGCTCGTCCCGCTTACCGTCACCGTCACCGTTGTGCTCTGCGCAGTGGTGATGCTCGATGGGCTTGCCGACACCGTCACTGTCGGCGTGAGAAGCGTGGGAGTGGTAACCGTCACCGATCCCGTGCCAGATGCGTTGTTGTAGGTGGACGTCTCGGACGATGTATACGAAGCCGTCAGCGTATCGGTCCCGGTCGCGAGCTTGCCCGCAGCGATGCTGATCTGCGCGCTGCCGCCGCTTAGCGTGACTGCGCCGGAACTATAGGTTCCGCTGCTCAATGTCACCGATCCCGTGGGCGTGCCGTTCGTCCCGCTTACCGTCACCGTCACCGTTGTGCCCTGCGCCGTGGTAATGCTCGACGGGCTCGCCAAAACCGAAACCGTCGGCGTGGTGGCGCCGCCGCCGCCCCCGCCCCCACCGCTTGTCGATCCGCCGCATCCGGCCAGCACGAGAACTGCGCTCACCAGCCAAAATCGATTACGAAATCGCATCATGAATTCTTCTCCTCAGACCACGAGACGGCAGAGAACTCCATCTCGGCGGATCACCGGTCGGACAAATCGCCTGGCCGCGCGCGAACGACGGTTCATGCCTCGGATGTCGAGCAAACACCTGGCGTACGAGGGAGGGGTGCTACCTGAGGCAGGATCGGTTCCAATTGGTGCAGATATGTATCCTAAATCAATTTAGTCTCCCACGCAATCATCCCTCGTCCTTAAGTTACAAATTGCAAACACGAATATGACAACACTCCACGGCGCAACCGTCGGTTTTTCCATATAAGCGTTGCGCGTTCGGGCGGGGCCAGCTCTCTCGTCGATCTGGCGTCGTATCCGAATCGCTCCGATGGCTTCCAGATGCTACTCCTGCATGCGTATAAAAACCATCGCGCCGCTTGCGCGGCGCGATGGTGGTGCATGTGGATACGGCGGCCTGTTCTATTGCACCGTCAGGTTCACGTGATAAGGCAGAGAAACCTGGTTGTTACTGCCATTGACCACTGTGCCCGGTTGCCCACTCCCTGTGGTACAGGGAAGAGTTGGGCTGCTTGACGCAACACACTGGCTGCCTACCTGCGTTGCCGTAATGTTCACGGCATAAGTTCCAGGCGGTGTCGTGACCTGCGTCAAGTTAGACAGGTTTGAGCTGTTGCAAGCGCTCAGGGTCACGGCGAGCGCGCCTGCAACAATCATCAGCGCTACCATTAAGGACCGGTGCGCTTTCTCGAACGCCTTGCGCCGGAAGAATAGGCCGATCATTCCCAAGCCAAAGATCGAGGCCAAGGCGAGCGGCGCAACGGCGGCATTTTGACTGGTGGTGGTAGTGCCAGCAGTCACGCTGGTGGTGATTGTGAGCGTGACAGCCCCGACGCCGTTCGCATTGCAGCCGCCGTCTTCAGCCAACGCCTCAAACTGCACCGCAGTGTCCGAATTCGAAGTCAAGGTCGGCTGCGGACATATTTGGACCGAATTGGGGGCGCTGGGCTGGTAGGGGCTGACGATTGAAGGATAGGCAAACGTGCATTCTGCGTGCGGCGGCAGGTTGTCGCAGGCCAGGGTCACCGGGAAGTTGGTAGCCGGCTGTGTCGTGTTCCTTCCCTGGAAGGTATAGCCAAGCAATGGGGTGAGGTAGAGCGCCAGGCTCACCGACGACCCGGACTGCACGGTCAAAGAAGGCGCGGAGATTGGAGTGCCTGGGGGTCCGGGGATACTGGTATTGATGGTCACCAAGGAGGCAGAAAGGGCCTGGAAAAGAGTGGATACCGAGTCCGTTGCCCCTAAGAAATTCGCATCGCCGCTGTACACCGGCGTGATGTAGTGGGTCGATATGACGGGGGTGTAGGTTGTGAACTGGGGCATCTGCAGGCAGTCTGTAGTGAGAGCAGCCGAGGCACCTGTGTTCGATGATCCGTTATTCAGTATGGTTTGAACTCCGAAAGTCGGAGCCTGCGGGCACGCTTGACCTGTGTAATTAGCCAACAGGCAGTATGCCGGTCCCACGCCGGAAGGCGAAGTTCCCGGCGGACAGGTCGAAGATTTGTCCATGAAGGTGATGGTGCCAGTGGGAATTCCGGCCGCCGTATTGACCGTCACCGGCATGACATATTCCCAGTGGGCTTGCGATCCGTCATAGGGTGAAAGACTGCTCGGTGGGTTCGCCTCCTCTACGAATGGCAGGTAGGACGGAGGATTTGAGTCGCCCGTAAAGCCGGATGGGGCGGACTTGGCCACGCTCACCGTTGCACTAACCGTCGATTCCCCATAGGTTCGATCACCTGTGTAACCGACGGAGAACTGGTCGGATCCCGCCGCCACCGGCGCCAAGTTGGGGAATACCGCCTGGCCATTCGACAAAGGCAACGCCGCTGTTGCCGTCACGTAGTTGATGGCTCCGGTTTGCGTCACTGTCCAAGTGGGATAGCTCACCTGAACAGTTCCGGTGGGTGTTCCTGTGCCGCTTACCGCGCTCACGGTCACCGTCACCGAGGTATTAATCACCTGGGGTCCGCTGGCGACGACAATCTTGGTTTGTGAGCCGGCCAGAGCCAGAGCTGTGGCAGTCGTGTCGATGGTGATGGGAGCGTTGATGGCATTGCTCGATGCCTGGACCCAGCCGCTCAGGGCACCCTGTTGTCCAGCGCCCGGATTGAAGGTGACGACCACCTGGCAAGTATCGCCCGGGGCAATACCGGGTGAGCTGTCGGCGACGCAGGTTCCATCGGCGCCCGTGAAGTCCGGAACATTCACGCTGTAATCGTCGATGATCGAGTTGGGGTAGCCGGTCACCGTCAGCGCCGCATTGCCTGCGTTCGTAATGATGGTCTGGTTCGTCGTGGACGATCCGGCGCCCGTGAGCGCCGCAGGTTCAGGCAGGGCAAGTGTGCCGGTTGTGCTGACGAGCGTAACGCCGGGGCCACTCGACGGAGCGATATACACATTGCCTGAATGATCGAGCGCAACGGACGAAGAACTGGTCACATCCTGCGCAATCAGAGAGACGGAAGCGTTAACAGCTCCTACGGGGATGCGGCTGGTGCCGCCTGTCGAGGAAAGATAAATGGCGCCGGAAGGATCGATGGCTACGCCGGTGACGCCGCTCAAACCATTCAAAGCGATCGTTGGCGTTCCTACACCTCCCGCAAACTCATACAGATTCCCGCTATCGACCACGTAAAGATTGTTATTGGAGTCCACGGCTACTGCGGTCGGGTCTGGTGTTGGCGAACCGGTGTTGAGGGATGTTGTTGACTGTGCAAGAGAGCCAAAGCTGGAAGCGCTGAGGCCAGACAGCTTAACCACCTGCTGATTGGTTGGATCCGCGACGTAGAGATCGCCCAATCCATCCACGGCCACGCTCAGGCCGCTGGTACCCAATCCGGTCAAAACGGCGATCTGGCCTTCCTGGCTTTGGTTGTTCAGGCCGGGTAGCGCGACAGGGATCTCATCCACAGTGCCGGCGCCGCTATCGGCGATAAAGATATCGCCCGCGCCGTCCACTGCAACGCCCGTCGGTGAGTTCAAATTCGTGCCAACCGTAACGGGAACGGTAGAAGCGCTCGAACCCGCCGGGTACATGAGAACTTCCTTCAGGCCGGGATCCGCAACGTAGACATTTCCCATGGCGTCCACGGCAATCTGAGTGGGGGTCTGCAGCGTCTTGCCAATCGAAGATTCCACGCCGGCAGCGACCTGGCCAAGCGCACCAAGTCCCGTGCCGTGAAGATCCATGGCTGCGAGAGTTGTGTAAGACTTGGCCCTCAGGGTTGCGCTGGTGGCATAGTTGCCTGTGGAATTGGCGACGCAGCCTTGTGGCGCGGTATAGGACTCGGACACCGTTACTTGACTGGTAGTAGCCGTCAAAACGTTGAACTCCGTCCCATTGAGCGGGTACAAGCAGTCGCTCGCAGTGTTGTCGATAATCTCGAATTCCTCGCCCGCAATTAACTTGTTACCGACGACGAAGGTGAGAACACTGCCTGACGGCTGGAAACTGGTGATGCTGTCACTGTAATCCGGGGCACTGCTGCCAACCGCGTCCGATCTCTGAAGTAGAAGCTCGGCCGAAACATTGCCTACCGCGTGCGGAGTCATGGTGAGATTGAGCGAGCAACTGGAGTTGGCGGCGTAGGCGGTCTGCATTGCACAACCTTCGCTGCTGATTGCGAAGTCGTTCGAGGACTGGCCGTTTTCCATGACTATCACGCGGTCGGGGGTTTCCGCGGTGTTGAAAGAAAAGTCGACGGGCAGAGAGGTCACGGTGGTTGTTCCGACGGGGGATGCTCCGAACTCCGCGTAGTTGATGCCTACCTTGGCCACATCTCCTAAAGTGAAGCTTTGCAATGCGTACGGCACCGTGGTCGTCAGCGCAGCCTTTTGCACCTGCGTCGTCCCAAGATAGAGGATTTTGCGCGCCGGATCGATCGCAACTTCGCCCTGTGCAGGTACGGGGCTCAGCATCACCTGCTGGGAAGTTTCCGGAGTTCCGGATGGGTTGGGAATCATGAAGACGCCCTGTTGGCCGTCGCTGACATACAGGTTACCGGCGGCGTCAGAAATCACTCCAGTCACATCGGGCAGGTTGTTATCGACTCGGGTGAGACAGCTGGAGCCAGTAGCAGGTTTCGTCGACCCGTTCCCGTAAACAGGACAGTCGGAAGTCAGGCCGGTAGTGCCAGCGGGAATCTCATAGACGCCAGGCAGGAAAGAGCCGGAGTTGTAATCTTCGACAAAAAAGATGTTGCCTTGCGGGTCCACGGCGATCGAAATGGGACGCCCGGTTGCGCCGTAGAGGACGTATCCGGACACCTGTCCGGAGGGGGCGGTTGGGTTGCTCCAGGCACCGTTCACAGGCAGGATGAAAATGCCATTGCCGTCCTGAGTGCCGATCACCATTTGATTGGCGATCGGGCCTTGGCCGATCGCCGCGGCCCAAGGTTGAATGTAATTGTTTTCCGAACCCGGCAAACTGCCGAATAGGCCGTATTGGGCCCAAGACGGCGGCGTGCCGTTAACGCAAGCGCTAGGCAATGGATTGGCGGCTGTGTACCCTAACACGGTAGGCCAGGAATTGGTGACCGCGTTGTAGGGAAACTCAAGCACGCAGTTGGTATAGCCACCGGTCAGATAAAGATTGCTATCCGGGTCTAAGAGGATCATGGGCGCTTCGGGGTTGTACCCAGCGGTGAGGGCTTTAAGAGGCACGAGCGTCATCATGGGTCCGCCGCTGGCGGGAAACTCAAATAGACCTCCATCTTGACCGGCTGGGACCACAAGCCAATCGCCGTTGGGATCGGTCACCGACTGATTGATGACGGGGTTGTTGGCCCCCGCAGAATCACCCCAAAGAGCGGGATGGACCAAACCGGCCGGAGAAGTCGCAGTCACCGGCGGAGCCTGGCCAATGGCTGCTCCCGGCAGGTAAAGACTGAGCAGCATCAGGGTAAACACGACTCCGGCAAGACGGCGCAGTACGGTGAACGACTTGGTGGCCATGGCATTCCTCCCGAAAAAACTCATATCAAAACTCCGCGAGCATCTTGGTTTCTCACGGATCGAAGCTTCCTTTTTCTTCTCGCATTCCGGGAACCGCCTCAAGCTCCCGGAAAGCGCGATTTCCCTCACCCTGTCTTCGGCAGTCTTATTGAACCGTCAGCTGCAAGGTGTACGGCGGAGTGCTCACCAGCGAATTCTGCTGGAGGTTGGATGGACTGACGCTGATGATCTGCACGTTTGAGGTTCCTGGCGGCGTGACCTCGTGGGGCGGAGAAGGAGGAGTTGAATATCCCGCGTTGGTGCAGGAAGTGACGCCCATAAATGCGCCGGAAAGCATAATCACAAGGCCAACCATTGTCATGTAACGATTGCATCTCTTGCGCCCGGCGATCAGCCCCAGCATGCCCAGCCCAAAGAGACTGGCCAGCGCCCAGGGAGCTCGCCGCGCAATTGAAGCTGTCGCGCTGCCGCTGTTGACTGGAACGTTTGTGCTGATGGTGACCACAATCGTCGAGGGCGACGTGCCGACTACGCCTATGGTTCCCGTGCCGGAATTCGGATAAGCGAAGGTACACTCCGCGTACTGGGGCAATGAGGCCGAGACGCACTGCAGGGTCACTTGGCCGCTGAATCCTACCAACGGCATCAGGTAGAGCGTTTCCTGAACTGGCGTTCCAGCCTTTGTGCTCAGCGCTGGCGGGGTCGCCGATTGAGCGGCTGTGACCTCAACACTAGGAACAATTACCTCGAAGGTCGGTATCGCAAAGTTCACAGGGGCATAGTTCTGGTCGCCGCTGTAATGCGCGGTAATGGTGTACGTGCCTGTAGGCAGATTGGACGTGCTGAAGTTGGCGAGCCCGCCGCTCAGCGGGTTTTGCGGCTGTGTCGGATCGACCGGCTTTCCATTCACCTCGAAGCTCACCGATCCGGTGGGCGCCAAGGGCAGCCCGGTAGCAGTCACCGAGCCCGTAAACCAACCGTCCCGCCCAACTTGAACAAAGTAGGTACCCAAGTAGGACGTAACAGTCTTGGGGGCAGGGGTGCAACTGCTGGATTGCGTCCAGCTCAGGCAGCTTTCAACACCCGGCGGTCCTACGATAATCGCCGGCGTCGCGGGAGCAATCTGAGGATTCGGGAAGCCAGCGCCACCCGATTCCGCCGCGCTTCCGGCGAAACAGTCCGATCCCGAGCAGGGCGGATTCAGCACGCCTTGGCCTGCATAGGTTACCAGGACGTGGTACGTTCCACCGGACAGATTGGTGAAGCTGAACACGGCTTGGCCTGAGGGGTTCAGTTGCAGAGTTTGGTTG
>JBAWFY010000567.1:0-11052 GCA_049592335.1 Occallatibacter sp. | reverse complement strand
AGCCCGAAGAGCGGCAGGAGGTCGAAGAGCTGCTCGAGTTCGACGAGCACTCTGCTGCGGGCTGTATGACCACGGAGTTCGTTTACCTGGGGCTCGATGCGACCGTGGCGCAAGCTATCGAAGCGCTGCGCAGCTTCGACGGCGATCCGGAAAGCGTGACTGAGGTGTATCTGCTCGACGAGAAGCGCGTCTTGCGTGGCGCAGTGTCCCTGGCGCGTCTCGTAATGGCGCAACCCGGATCGCGTCTCAGCGTGCTGGCCGAGCCACGCGTACTCTCCTGCCCGGCAGACATGAACCAGAACGAACTTGCTGAGATGTTCGACAAATACAACCTGCACGCTCTCCCTGTCGTGGACTCGCAGGGTCGCATGGTGGGCGTGGTGCAATCAGAACACGTCATCAGCTTCCTGCGCGAGAAGTTGTAGGCATTCTTAGTGGCCGTCCTCGCTTCGCCCTCGTGCTACACTGGCCGCGGCATTCCGTATCGCTCCGTTTTATCTTAAAATTTCTGCAAGGTTTCTTGCGCGAGGGAATCTTCCGCGGATGCGATGCTCGCTACGTGATCCAAAGTATTTGAGGAGAGAGAAAGACGATGGAACCCGTCAATAGTTGGCAACCCGTTACCGACTTCTATAAGGAACAGCAGGCCGCCCAGGCTATCGATCCCGAGGCGGAGACCCGGGAAATGCTGCGCGAAATCCCCGTGCAACCGAAAAGGGTGTCTCGCGCAGAGGAAAAGGCGCCTATCGGGATCAGAGTATTCAATTGGTATCTCTTTTGCCGCGCGGGTTTCTATTTGCTTCTTCTCTTCGTTATAGCGGCCTATCCGCAATCGGGCGTTTCGAACTGGCTGGTGACCACTGTGGAGCATAGCCTGCCCGGCCATGCCTCGCGTGAACAAGCGGAACGGCAGCGAGAAATGCTGAGACAGTACGGAATTAATCCGGACACTCTGCAAAGCGCCGACGCGAGTTCGAGCGAAGACAGCGAGGAAGCCCGCCAGCAAAGGCAGCGCGAGTTCGTCATGGTTTGCCTCTTTGTGATGGCGGGGGTGACCGCGGTCGTTGCCTTTATGTGGATGACTCGCTTCTGGAGGGTTCGTTGGGCGGCCATGTTTTACGCCGGAGCCTTTGTCGTCAAAGCCGGCGTGAGCCTTTTTGCCGGTTGGGCGTCGGGCGTAGGCACTCAGATTCCCGCCGATCAGGTGCCGGGTCTTGTCGTCGCGCTGGCGGTCAACGGCTTCATCTTCTGCTACCTCGCGTTCTGGCCCGGCGTGGAAGAGTGGTTCAAGGAAATTTAGATTCTGCCAGCGTTCGATTCGCAGGTTGCGACGCCTCTCCTTTCACGCTCTCCGATACGGCCTTGAGCCGCTCCCCTGTTTGATTCATCGCAATCAATCCACGCGCCATTTTTCCGTGCGAAACTCGCCCGGATAGGTCCGGCCCTGTTATGGTCAGTGAGGAAGTTTTTATCCGCAATCATCCAAACCAAATGAATCCGCCATAGGAATCTCGCATCGGTATGTGGAAGCGCTGGCGAACCCGGATATTGCTGTTTCTGGCCGTTCTCGGTCCCGGATTCATCACTGCCAATGTCGATAACGATTCTGGCGGCATCTTTACCTACTCGCAGGCCGGCGCGCAGTACGGTTACACCCTGCTGTGGACCATGATTCCCATTACCATTGCGCTCATCGTGGTGCAGGAGATGTGCGGTCGCATGGGGGTGGTCACGGGCAAAGGCCTGAGCGACCTGATCCGCGAAGAGTTCGGCCTGCGCGTCACCTTCGTGCTCATGGTGCTGCTGGTGGTGGTTAATTACACCAACGTGGTCACGGAGTTTATCGGCATCGATGGCTCGTTGCGCCTGTTCCATGTCTCCAAGTTCATCTCGGTGCCTATTTGCGCTTTGCTCGTATGGGCGCTGGTTCTCCGCGGCGACTATAAAACCACCGAGAAGATATTCCTTACCGCATCGCTGGTCTATATCGCCTACATTTTTGCCGGTGTTCTGGCGCAGCCGGACTGGCACGAGTCGCTGCGGGCCACGGTTACGCTGCCCAAGCGCTCAGTGTGGAACGAGAGCTACATCTACATGGCGATTGGCGTGGTGGGAACGACCATCGCGCCGTGGATGCAGTTTTATTTGCAGTCATCGATCGTGGAGAAGGGAATTCGCGTGAAGGATTACGCAGCCTCGCGCCTGGATGTGATTGTGGGCTGCATCTTCACCGACTTGATTGCCTGGTTCATCATTGTGGCCTGCGCGGCCACGCTTTTTGTGCATGGCATGGGAGAGATTAAGGTGGCATCCGAAGCCGCCGAAGCCATGGGCCCCTTGGCCGGGGACTATGCCTTCGTCCTTTTCGCCTTCGGGCTATTCAACGCCTCGCTCTTTGCGGCGTCGATTCTGCCGCTCTCCACGGCCTACACTGTGTGCGAAGGCCTGGGCGTGGAATCTGGCGTGGACAAGAGCTTCCGCGAAGCACCGTACTTCTACTGGCTCTACACGCTGCTCATCGCCGGCGGCGCGCTCACGGTTCTGCTTCTTCCCGACTCGCAACTGGTCAACTTCGCGGTGTGGTCGCAGGTTCTCAACGGCGTTCTGCTGCCCGTCATCATTATTCTCATGCTGCTGCTCATCAACCGCTCGGATCTGATGGGCGAGTACAAGAACTCGCGCCTATGGAACTGGATCGCCTGGGCAACGAGCATCATTGTGATCGGCATGACGGCGGCGATGCTGTGGGGGATGATGACTGGGCACTGACCACCTGCGGTAGGGCCAACTGCCTTCGGCGCATGGAACCAGAAGCAACGGGAACATCACTACAGGAGCTTTCCCGCCGCCAATTCCTTGATCAGGCCGCGGTCGGCGGCTAGGAAATCGTAACCGGGCAGGTCCTCTAATTTGACCCAGCGCACCTGCTGGTAGATCTGGTTGTCGATCTCGCCGGTGAACTCGCGCACCACGAAGAATTGCAGATCCACGGCGCCGCCGCGGCGATAGTGGTGGCGGATACGCGTGATTGCGGGGCCGACCTCGGCGCGAATGCCGAGCTCTTCAGAGAGCTCGCGCACCAGCGCCTGCTCCGGGCTCTCGCCTGGCTCTATTTTTCCGCCTGGAAACTCCCACAATAGTCCCATCGGCTGATCCGCGCGACGCTGCCCGATCAGCACTTCTCTGTCGCGCACGATCAGTGCGGCCGCGACAAAGCGCAGTGCGGGCGCCGGCGGCCGGCGACTGGAATCTGCCTGGAGGTCATCCACACGACTAGTTTAAACCGCTCAAAACGCCCGCGATTCAGCGAATAGATTCGTCTCGCCCGGCCGCGACCTTCTCACGTGTGGCTGGCCGATTCGCCAGGCACCGCCGCATTGATGCCCTCGGCAGCCCTGGGCCGGTAGTAGCCCCATCCGTGCTTTGCCGCCGCATCGATGAGCGACGGAGACGGATTCACCGGGAAAGCGCAACGCGCCATCTCGAGCATCGCGAGGTCGTGAATGGAGTTGCCGAAGACCGCATCGGGACGCGCAATCCCCACACGCTTGAGTGCGGCGGCCTTGGCCTCGTCAGTAGGTACGTCGACAACCTCGCTGGTGATGAGGCCGTCCCTGACGCGCACCTCTGCCGCCAGAATGCGCTCGGCGGGAATGCCGAAATCGCGCACGCCCTCGGCGACGACCCAGCGGTTGGTGGAACTGACGGCCCAAAGTTCGATGCCGGCTTTGCGCATTCTGCCCACGAGTTCGAACAGCTCCTCGAAAATGTTTTTGCGCACGAACTCGTCTACATATTGGGCCTCGGCGGCGCACAACTCCGCTTCACGCAGGCCGGCGTAGATCTGCACCATCTCGGCACACATCGCCACCTCGCTTACCTGGCCTGCTTTGTAATCGCGATAGCGCGTATCGACCCAGTCGTGCGTGGAGCGCGATACCAGACCCTGTTCCAGCGTCCACGCCATGAATCCATAACCCGCATCGCCGCCCCATAGGGTCCCGTCGCAGTCGAAGACCGCGATCTTCGGCTTGCACTCGAAGACGATGCGTTCAAATTCTTCGGTTGTCCATTTGCGAACTTCGATATGTGTGGCCGTCAATCGATTCCCAATCCTGCCATCAAAATTTGTCCAATTCTATTTTCATCGAAAACCCCCGCAATTGCACGCGCGGCGGCTGCAGCGTTTGTGAATACAGCATCAATTGAGCGAGCTGGCCCTGAAGAGGAAACCTTGGACCTCGTGGTCTATTCCGCAGCAGGAGCCGCTGTCTCTACTTTTTCCACGCGGATTCTTGCGATGCGGCGGGCATCCATTTCCACCACCGTTAGCCGCCGCCCTTCAAACTCGACCCACTCGCCCGGCTTGGGAATATGCCCCAGTTGCGCAAGCACGAATCCGGCCAGCGTTTCCACGCCGCCCTCGCGCGGCAGACTCCACTGCATCTGGGTTTCAAGATCGCGCAGATTCACACTTCCATCCATCAGCACCGCTCCGCCCGCCAGGCCAAGCACGGGATGCGAGGGAGCGTCGAATTCATCTTCAAGCTCGCCAACCAGCTGTTCGATTGCATCTTCCGACGTCACCAGGCCTACGGTGGATCCATATTCGTCCACCACAATGGCAAGATGGCGGCGGTTCTGCTTGAAGTCACGCAGCAGCTCGAGCGCCGTTTTGCTCTCCGGCACCGCCAGCAGTTCGTGCATCACCTGCGCAAGGCGAATGGAGGGTAGCGGCGCGGAAGAAGACGCGGATGCGCGCTGGAAAAACAGCCGCGCCAGATCGCGTGCGTAGACCGCGCCAATGATATGTTCCGTGCCGCGCGCCTCATCGTAAATAGGAATGCGGGAATGATTGCGGCTGAACATGCGCGCGCAGGCTTCTTCCAGCAGCATGTTCGAGGGCAGGGAAAAGATCTTCTGGCGCGGCGTCATAATCTCGCGCACCAGCACGTCGCCGAGCTCGACGGAACGGTGCACCAGCGTCTCCTCGAATTCGGGCAACAGTCCCAACCGCCGCGCGGCAGTGGCGATGAGTTTCAACTCCTCGGCGGAGTGGATGGAAGCGGCGCGTTCGGTTTTGGCAATATCGAATGCCCGCAGAACGGCTGCCGCGGACCGGCTGAGCAACCGCACCGCCGGCCTGGCGATGGCCATAAACACCAGCATGGGCGGCGCAATGGCGACCGCCAGCGCTTCCGCGCGGCGGAGGGCAAGCGCCTTGGGCACCAGCTCGCCCGCCACGACGTGAAAGTACGTGATGAGGCAAAAACCCAGCACCAGGGCGGCTGCATTCGCGTAGAGGTGCGCATGCGGCAGCACGACGAACCATCGGTTCAGAATTTCGGCTGCGAACGGCTCGCCCAGCCAGCCCAAGGCCAGCGAACAAAGCGTTACCCCCAGTTGCACGGCAGGCAGCAGATCGTCCAGGTTGAGCTGCAGGCGGCGCACGGCCCGCGCTCCCGGAACCCGCGCCTCAAGAAGCTGATCTACGCGCGTGTCGCGGATGGAGACGAGCGCGAACTCGGCCGCCACAAAGTAGGCATTGGCCAGAATCAGCATGGCCACAGCCATGAATCTAAGGATCGTCAACCCGTGCATCTGGCTGTGAGAATAGCATCCGCGGAGGCGGGGCTAGGGAATGAAGTAGTACGGATCGGGATACTTCACCGAGTACTCGGCTTCCGGCTTGCCCTTAAGATCGCTCCACTGGTCACCGACGTTCGCAGCGAGCGTGTAGCCTTCGGCGACCAGATCGGCGCGAGCCGTCTGTTTAAATTTGCTCGCGGTCTCGGAGACCTGATCGGCACGGCGCATAATCAGCTCCTGCCAGCTATCGAAACCCTGCGCGCGCAGATTGCGCTCCGTCACGGCGCGTTCCGACTCGGGGCGGCCGGTGAGGAAGAGTACGCTCACGCCTAACTTCTGCGCCTCCTTATAAAGGCGCAGCGTGCCGGGAATTGCCGGGGCCTGCGCAGATTCGATCCATGCGTTGAACGCCGCGGCTTGATACGCGAAGTCTGCCCCGGCCATTTCTTTGTAATTCGAGAGCGTGGTCTCGTCGATGTCGAGAACCAGGGCCAGTTTCTCCTGCGGCCGGCGACGCGCGGCTCGCTGGCGCAGGAACGCAATGGCGCGATCGGACTGTCTATCGAGGTCGTGCGCATAGCAGCCGCAGGTGCAGGTGCAGTCGTGGTACTGCCGCAATTCTTTCTTGAGCGAGTCGAGGTTGGGGATACGCTCGGCTGCAGTGTCGGTAACGAATGCCGGCGACGGCGACTGCTGCGCGGCGAGCCAGACCGGCGCGAACATCAAGGCGGTTCGGATTACAAGGCCGATGACTCGCTTGTTCAAAATCGCAGCTCCTTTTTGAAGCCCTCGCGCCCAGTCTAAATGACTGCGCCTCACGGGCTATCTCGACGTTTGGTAACATTGAATCATTCCCCATAAAGGAGAAAACATATGACTACCGAAAACTTCGAAGAGACCCTCTCCTTTCGAGCGGAGCAGTAAGCGCCGTAAAGGATATCCTTCCGAAACCCGCGTCCAACGCGGTGTTCGTATCGTTCACCAGAACAAAGAGCTTTCCGAAAAGCTCGGACGCCGGGATCTCTGTCCTTGCGGTTCAGGCCGTAGCTTTCAAAAAGTGCTGTCTGAAGTCGAGCAGGTTTCGACGGCTCGAACAGAAACTACTATTTCCGCGATTGACGGAAGCAATGGGCCGGCGCGACGGGACGCCGGCCTTGATTTCATGGCGCGGAACTGAGGCGCTTTTTCCAAAGTTGCGGCGCATCCGCCGATCACCGTTACAATGGATTCCGTTATGAGTACGACCTTCCCTGGCGCCGTCTATGCCGGACGCCTGATCGACGGGAGATTCACGCTTCTCCGCCCGCTGGGTGGAACCGGGTCGAGCAGCGTCTTCCTGACCGAGTTCGACGACAAACCAAAGCGGAACGCCGCGATCAAATTGATTTCCGCGGATGCAGCCGATGCAGAGGCCTGCATCGCGCGGTGGGAACGAGCCAAGACTCTGTCTCATCCGCACCTTGTCGCGGTTCTTCATCACGGGCGCTGCGAGCTGGACGGGAAAGACCTGCTCTACGTTGTGAGCGAATACGCGGATGAGGTTCTCTCCGAGATTCTTCCCGAGCGCGCTCTTGCGCCGGAAGAAACGCGCGAGATGCTCGGCCCGGTGCTCGATGCGCTGGTATTTCTTCATGGGCAGAATCTAGTGCATGGACACCTGAAGCCATCGAACATCCTCGTGGTCGACGACCGGCTGAAGCTTTCCGCGGACGGGATCGTCGCGACGGGCGAGACTGCCACGCGAGTGCCATCGCCTTACGATGCGCCGGAAATTGGCACGGGAATGATCAGCTCGGCCACAGATATCTGGTCGCTGGGCATCGTCCTCATTCAAGCTCTGACTCAGCAACCGCCCGCATGGAATCAGGATTCGGGCAGGGAACCGGAAGTGCCGGCATCTACTCCCGAGCCTTTCTTCAGCATGGCGCGGGAATGTTTACGGATCGATCCGACGCGCCGTCTGACTGTGAGCGGCGTTAAAAGGCTGCTCAATTCTGCCGACACTGCTCCCGCCGACACTGCCGCCGCCCCGGCCGAGATAGCTCCTGCCCAAGCTGCCGAGCCGGCGGAGAAGCAGAATGTTGTCCAACCTGCCTTACCGGATATCGAGAAAGTTTCTGCCGAGCCTGCCGGAGCCGTCGCGCCTGCTGCCGAGAGCACAACAAAGCCCTCCCTTAAATCCAACGTGCAGGCCGTGATTGGTACGCTGATCGTAATCGGTGTGGCGCTATTTGTGATGAGAGCGGGCTCTCACCACAAGACGCCAGCGCCGTCGCAGCGATCTTTCTCTTCTGCTCCGGCAGTCACCCGTCCCGCGGCCCCGCCTTCCGCTCCACCTGCTCCGATCGTCAAGGGCGAGGTTGCATCCCGCGCAATGCCCGACATTCCTGCGAAGGTTGCGAGCACCATTCGCGGGCACATCAAGGTTGCGATCCGCGTCCAGGTGGATGCGCAAGGCAACGTGACTCAGGCGTCGGTGGACTCTGCGGGGCCCAGCCGGTACTTTGCTGATCGGGCACTCGACGCCGCGCAGAAATGGAAATTCACGCCGGCATGGATCGGCGGCACAACGGTCCCGAGCGTGTGGCTCCTGCATTTTCAGTTTGGAGCGGCTGGAAACGAAGCCAATGCTCACGAGGAAACGCCGTAACACCGTTGAACGGCACAGGTGCTTTCGCAAGATTTCTCAGCTCATTCGCCCCACTTCCCTGAACTGGTGGGCCACAGCCTCGAGGAATGTCTCGACACTTGTCTCCACCGGGATCGCGAGCCCGGATTTCGCGCAGAGCGCAGTCGCAATGCGCTGAGCGAGACCGGCGCGGGTAGTGAGATCCATATCCAGCCGCCGCGCAAAGAAGCCTTCCAAGACTTCGAGATCCGAGGGTGCCAGTTTAGCCAGCGCGGGCGCGGGCAGCATCACTCGCAGATGTGGAGCACCGCCCCACTGGCTCCGATTCTGCGAGCCAGCCACCAGCGGGAAGCCGGCCTGACCAGTCCATCGATCAGAGCCCATCGTCGCGGACCCCGACGGAGCGACCGGGACATTTTGGGGCAACGAGGCGGCGGTGAACGTGCGCGCTGCGCTTTCGCCCCAGGTTGGCGCATCCACTTCGCGCTCCCGCACCACCAGCGTGCCCGCCACCATATCGCCCAGGCGCTGATGACGCCGGCTAAGAAACATGGTGGTAATTCCAACCCCGTAGAAAAAAGGCAAAAAGTCGATGTACCGGACGAGGTTCCGACCTAACGCTTCCACGAAACTCACCCCGCGTCCCGACTGGTGAATCACGCGAATCTTCGCCACCTGCTTGCCGGGCGTGCGTCCGTTGTTGAATGTCTCAAACAGCGCGAAGTAACCCCAGAACAATAGAAAGACGCCGAGGAGATAAACGCCAAGGCCCCAACTTGCGGCCTTCGAGCCAAAGACGCCGAGAGCCGGAACAAGCATGGCCCTTAAAAGCGTGAGGACAACCCAAGAAAAAAAGAGGATGAGCGAGTCCAGCAGCGCGGCGATGAATCGGCTTCCGATGCCAGCCAGCGGCATCTCAATGGCCACAAGCTCCGGTGTGTCGATGTTATGCTGGTCTCCGATCGATTCCATGGCTGTCATTCTCTCCAATCAGTGGCTCGCCAAGCGCCGCCCCTACTGGGACCGTCTGAACTGGCTTCTCAACCAGGCCACGCAAAGCGGCGTGCGGAGCCTTTCGCGCGCCGAACTGCGGGAAGCCGCGCTGCTCTACCGCCAAGCCGCCAGTGACTTGTCCACTCTGCGCCAGGACCCGACTGCTCGCGCTTACTCCGAGCTTGTCAACCAGTTATTGGCTCGCGCCCACCATATCATCTATTCGAGCCGGCGCAAAGGCTTCCTGAGAATCTTCTATTTCCTGCGTGACGATTACCCGGCCCTGATTCAGCGGCGATTCCGTTATGTCCTGCTGTCGCTCATCATCCTTCTGGCCGGCGGAACGCTCGGCACCGTGCTCACGCTGGCACGTCCCGAGTTCATGCGCCACATGCTCGGTCCGCAGATGATCGATACCATCGAACATCACAAGATGTGGACCGAGTCGATCGTGGGCGTGGAGCCAGCGGCCTCGAGCGCCATCATGACGAACAACATCATGGTCTGCTTTATCGCCTTCGCGGGAGGCATTGTCTTTGGGCTTCTTACGATCTTGTCGATGTTCTACAACGGCCTTCTGCTCGGCGTGGTCGGCGTTGCCTGCGCGCAGCATGGAATGGCGCGCGACTTGTGGAGCTTCGTGGCACCGCATGGTTCGCTGGAACTGCCTTCAATCATCCTGGCCGGAGCGGCGGGTCTGCGCCTGGGCCGCGGCGTGGTGTTTCCCGGCCTCTATCGCTGGCGCGACTCCATCGCTCTGGCAGGCGCTGAAGCCACGCGAATCGTCGCGGGCGTGATTCCGCTCCTCGTCATCGCAGGCACGCTCGAGGGATTCTTCTCGCCTTCCCACGCGCAGGTATGGCTCAAGTTTACCGTCGGCGGATGCCTCTTCACGCTGCTGATGGTATGGCTGTTCCGGCCTATTTCGCTGCCTGAAATCCGCCAGCAGAGCTAATTCTTCGGTGGATTTCTTGCGCTCGCCAGTCACCAAAATCCTCTAAAAATGCCCCAAAATCCCGATATGGAACGGGTTGCCTGCTTCCTGAAAATCTTATTTTGATTTCACAAATGCTGTGGATTTCTACAATGCGTTTAGGATGAATGGCAGCATGGCATAAACGTGCCATGTGATTTCGATGACCCTGAATTCCAGGGTTTTTATGGTGCGCAACGTCACTTGCTGCCTGCAAAACCATCCTGCATAATCTCGAAAGTTTCAGGCAACCTTATTTCTATTTAGACGGGACCAGAGCTTTAGCTTTAGATCGATCGCAGGGCTCCGTGTCTTTAGTCAGAAGGAAATTCCTGTGAGTTTTCTCACTATGGGGAAAGCTGTCGCCACGGGTGTGCCCACCGGTGTGCGCGGGTTTTGGGCGTTGAATAGAAGTTCGAAGGTCACGATCTATTCTAAGTTTTCACGGCTGTCTGGGCGGATGGCCATTACTCTCCTAGCCTCTGGCGCAACATTGCTCCTCAATGCCTGTCAGGGTGCGCTCATGCCGTCGGCGCTGGTAGCCGGAACACAAAGTGCAAGCTCACAATCCACAGCTTCTCAGTCCTCAAGTTCTCAATCCTCCAGCTCTCAAGCGAGCACCACTGAACCCAGCACTTCTCAATCGGGCACATCTCAATCGAGCACGTCTGGGCCCAGCACATCTGCGCCCGTCACTTCCGAACCCACTTCTTCTCAACCCAGTGGTTCTGCGAGCCCTGTTTGGCAGCCTCCGCTTCCCGAGGTGCAGGCATACCAGGCGGACTCGTTCGTCGATTCCGTCGGCGTGGGGCTGCACATGACCTACAACACCTCGAACTACTACACGCAGTGGCCGGCGGTCTTAGCC
>JBAWFY010000566.1:0-1509 GCA_049592335.1 Occallatibacter sp. | reverse complement strand
GTACCGCGCCATGTCTTCAGGTCCCAGGTCGAAGCCCGTCGCCGAAAGCGGATTCGGTAAGCCTGCGTTCGGATAGCACGACACGGCCGCATTCGCCTTCTCCGCGAGCTCGCGCAAAAAAGGCGCCATCAGGTCCGGTCCCAGCGAGCAGTTCAATCCCACAGCCAGCGGCCTTGCATGTGCAACCGCGATCCAGAAGGCCTCAATCGTCTGCGCCGAAATCATCGTCTCGCCGCCGCGCCCAACCGCCGCCGAAATCATCACTGGCAGCTCACGCCCCTCGGCGTCGAACACCTCGCGAATCGCCACCAGCGCCGCCTTCGCGTTCAGCGTGTCGAAGATCGTCTCCACCAGCAGCAAATCCGCACCGCCCGCAATCAATGCCCGCACCTGCTCCGCGTACGCAGTCTTCACCTGATCGAAGGTCACCACACGGAATCCCGCATCGTCTGCGTCGGGAGAATTCGACAGCGACACTGTCAGCGGCCCAATAGCACCGGCGACAAACCGCTGCCGTCCGGTCTCGCTCGCCGCGCGGTCCGCCCACTCGCGCGCCTGCCGCGCAGCCTGCTCGTTGATCTCCCACGCGAGGCTCTTGAGCGACGGATCGTCAATCACCTTCTGATAGAACTCCGGATCTTTCCGCCCTCCGTGCTCGCGCGGATCGTCCACAAAGAACTCGCTCTGCGCGATCGTCGTCGCGCCGAAGGTGTTGGTCTCAACAATGTCGGCCCCGGCCAGAAGAAACCGGCGATGAATGTCCCCGATCACCTCCGGCCGCGTCAGCGTGAACAGATCGCCGTTGTTAAGCAGGTCTTTCTTCGCGTCTTTAAATCGTTCGCCGCGAATGTCCGCTTCCTTCATCCCATAGGCGCGGATGGTCGTTCCCGTGGCACCATCGATGATCGCGATGCGCTCCCGGAGAATCGATTCCAACGGATGAAGGTGCGGCTTCTTCATATCTTTTGCGAACCTGCGGCTCAACTTTTCAGAATATCGAACGCAACGCCGCTTCCGAGCCGATTCGCGCCGAACGGCGCAGAGCAGCGTTCAATTGCCACAATGAGAACCTGAACGGAGTTCAATGATTCAGCACAAAAATGCGAATCTCGGCAAATGATTCGCCGGGTGATTTTGTACGACTCTCATCCAAAAGATTGCCCCCACGCAGTGGCCTATTCGCCGAGCATGATGCGCTGGATGGCCGAGGCGCGGCCCGTTGCGGGATCGCAGGTAATCAACGCCGCGCACATCTTGGGATTTCCTTTGGCGGGCTCGAACTTGCCGGGCATTCCGCTCAGGAATCTTTGCAGCACCAACTCTTTTTCCACGCCGATGACACTGTCGTATGGTCCGCTCATGCCCACGTCTGTCTGGTAGGCGGTGCCGTTGTGAAGGATGCGCTCGTCGGCTGTGGGAATATGGGTGTGCGTCCCAAGAACGGCAGTCACGCGCCCGTCGAGATGCCAACCCAGCGCCACCTTTTCGCTCGTGGCCTCGGCATGAAAG
>JBAWFY010000565.1:0-2712 GCA_049592335.1 Occallatibacter sp. | reverse complement strand
GCTCGGGAGGAATGTGCACCAGTTCAGACAGCGCACCCTGCGGCACGGCAAAGCTCTGGCCGATCGAACGCACAATCAGCGCGGGAATAATGGCCAGCGTGAGAGGAATGCGCATGCGCAATGTGGTCCCTTTGCCCGCGCGCGAATCGATCTCCACCTTACCGCCGATCTTTTCGACATTGGTGCGCACCACATCCATGCCCACGCCGCGGCCGCTCACGTTCGTCACCTGAGCCGCGGTGGAGAAGCCGGGAAGGAAAATCAGTTGCAACAAATCGCGCTCGCCAAGCTGCGCGGCGCGCTCCGGCGTCAGCAGGCCGCGCTCGATGGCCTTGTTGCGAATTTTTTCGGGAGCAATGCCAGCCCCGTCGTCGGAGACTTCGATGATGACGTGGCTGCCTTCCTGCGCGGCCCGCAAAAGCAGCACGCCCTCGGGATTCTTGCCCGCGGCCTCGCGCGCTTTCGGCGGCTCGATCCCGTGATCGAGCGCATTGCGCACTGCGTGGGTCAGCGGGTCCTTGATGGCTTCGAGCAGGCTCTTGTCGAGCTCCGTTTCCTGGCCTTCCATCTGCAGATTCACGCGCCGGCCCAGCGTGTGACTCAGATCGCGGACAAGGCGCGGCATCTTGGAAAAAACATTGGAGACGGGTTGCATGCGCGCCTTCATCACCGACTCGCGAAGATCGGCCGTCACCATGTCCAGGCGGCGCGAGAGCATCGTCATGTTGGGATCGGACGCCGTCGCCTGCAGCACCTGATTACGCGTGAGCACCAGTTCGCCCATCAGGTTCATCATGCGGTTGAGCAGCGTCACGTCCACGCGCAACGTGCTCTCCGCAGTGGCTCCCTGCGCGCGCACCCTCGTGGCTTCGGCGGGAGTAAGCGCCGGGGTATCCGCAACCGGCTCCTCAACTTCAGCAGCCTGAGCCGCCAATGCGACAGCTTGAGCAGCAATTTGACCAGCCGGCTCGCGCGCCGCTTCCGCGGCATCAGGCTCCGGCATCGCGGTGGGGTCCTGCGATTTCACGGCAGCGGCGCCAGCTTTGGCGACGACCGCTTCGCGCGCTTTTGCCGGCGCGGCTGCGCTCTTGGCCTTCGCGGCTTGCGCGGGCGCCTGCAGCTCCTCGATCCGCGCAATCAGCGCGGAGTCATCTCCAGAGCCTTCGTTGCCTTCGGCTTCAATCGCCTTCAGGATTTCGCGCAGACCGTCCAGAAGCTTGAGCAACGCGGTAATCACCGGAGCGCTGGCAGTCATCTTGCCGTCACGCAACAGCCCCAGAAGGTTTTCCCCGGCATGGGCCAGCTTTTCCAGCCGCTTGTAGCCGAGGAATCCCGTCGTGCCCTTGATGGTGTGCACGGAGCGAAAGATCTCGGCCAAAAGCTCTTTATCCTTCGGCCGTTCTTCCAGTTCCGTAAGACACCGCTCCATGCGGTCCAGCCCTTCCTGGCTTTCGATCAGGAACTCCCGTATCAGATCGTCCATGGCTCCCCACTCATCCCGCAGCCGTTCACACCCGCATTACGGACACTTAAGAGCCTTATCGGAAAACCCGGGATGCAACTTGAGAAAAGCAGGGGCTGGGAATCACAGAGCAGAAACCGTCGATTGGAAAAAACTAAAGGGCTAGCTGGATACGGTACAGTAGTCGCAAGCAAAGATCGGCAATTGGAGTGCTCGCCTTGGCTCGATTTACCGGCGTGTTGGGAATTCTGGCCGTTCTCGCGGCTGCGTGGCTCTTTTCCACGGACCGCCGGCGCATCCGCTGGCGCACCATCGTCTGGGGCCTGGGCTTGCAGTTTGCCTTCGCGTTCCTCGTGCTGCGCTTCAGCTTCGGACAGGCGGCCATGGCCTGGGCCGGGAGCGTCGTGACCAAGATGCTCTCGGCCACATTTGCCGGCACCAGTGTTCTCTTCGGCGAACTGGGCCTGCCCAACTCCGGCGCTTTCGGCAATCTGGTCGGGCCTGGCAAAGGCATCGTCTTCGCCTTTCAGGTGCTGCCCACCATCATCTTCATCTCCGCCTTCTTCGCGGCGCTCTATCACATCGGCGTGATGCAGCAAATCATTCGCGCCATGGCCTGGATCATGCTCAAGACCATGCGCATCTCGGGCGCGGAAAGCATGAACGTCGCGGCGTCCATCTTCATGGGACAAACCGAAGCGCCGCTCACCATCCGCCCATTTCTTTCCAAGGCCACGCGATCCGAGTTGATGACCATCATGACCAGCGGCATGGCCCATGTCTCCGGCGGCATCATGGCCATGTACATTGCGCAAGGTGTCGAAGCGCGCCATCTGCTTTCGGCCGTCCTCATGACCGCGCCCGGCACCATCCTCATGGCCAAAATGCTCGTGCCCGAAACCGAAGTGCCGGCGACCGAAGGCAAAGTCGTCATTCCCAAAGACGAATTGCACGCCGACGAAAACTTCATCGGCGCCATCACGCGCGGCACCATCGACGGCGGCAAGCTGGCCCTGAATGTCGCCATCATGCTCATCAGCTTTCTCGCCCTCGTGGCCCTCCTCGACATGCTTCTCGGCTGGATGCACGGCCTCGCGTGGATGCACTGGGTTCCCGCATCGCTCGGTCAGATTCTCGGCTTCCTCTTCGCGCCCGTGGCCTGGCTCATCGGCGTGCCGTGGCGCGATTGCGGCGCCATCGGAAATCTGCTGGGCACGCGCATGGCGCTCAACGAGGTCATCGCCTACATC
>JBAWFY010000564.1:0-2982 GCA_049592335.1 Occallatibacter sp. | reverse complement strand
GTTCATGCGGTCGGCTCATTCGAAGAGTTGATAGAAAGCGCTAAATTCAAGGAACTATGGAGGGAGATTCAAAAGGGCGTCGAAAGGTGCAGGCGCGAGTGCGAATACTTCCCGATCTGTGGGGCGGGAATGGCCTCAAACAAGTTTTACGAGCATGGGACGTTTGACTGCACGGAAACTACTACCTGCATCCTGCATGTAAAGAGCCTCGCCGATGTGGCTGCGGAGGAGCTTCGCGCGCTGTCCGCTTGATTGAAACAAACTCCGGACTGTGCGGATCTCTCTCGCGGCTCAACCTTACCTCGCCGCCAGCGCGCCAAGCATCGACGCAAAGATCCCCCATCCGTCCGCCGAGCCCAGCAGCGCCTCGCTTGATCGGTCGGGATGCGGCATCATGCCCAGCACATTGCGTCCCTCGTTCAATATCCCGGCAATGTTGCCGAGCGACCCATTGGGATTCGCCTCCGCCGTAATCTCGCCTTGCGGCGTCGAATAGCGAAACGCAATCCGGTCCTCGCGCTCGAGGCGCGCCAGCTCTTCGGGATCGCAGAAGTAGTTCCCTTCCATGTGGCCGATGGGAATCTTCAGCACGTCGCCCTTCTTCAATTGGTTCGTGAACGGGCTGTTGGTGGTTTCTACGCGCAGGTGCACTTGCTTGCAGATGTACTTCAATCCAGCGTTGCGCATCAGCGCGCCCGGAAGCAATTCTGACTCGGTGAGAATCTGAAAGCCGTTGCAAATCCCCAGCACCAGGCCGCCGCCCGCGGCAAACAGCTTCACGGCCTGCATCACCGGCGAAAAATGCGCAATCGCGCCCGTGCGCAAGTAGTCGCCGTAGGCAAAACCGCCAGGCACCAGCACCGCATCCACGCCTTTCAGGTCCTCGCTGTCGTGCCAAAGGAACTCGACCGGCTGCTTCGCAATCTCGGCGATCACGTTGTAGGTATCGTGGTCGCAATTCGATCCCGGAAAAACCAGCACTCCGAATTTCATGCCTTTAGGGTAACAGCCTGGCGCATGCGCCGATGAGAGTCGCGCGGAACCTGTGCTCCCCGCGCGAACTTTTATTCCTCGGCCCGTTCAGGAAGGTCGATGCCCCTTCTCTCCGGCAAGCCAGCCATCGTTCACGGCCGGCGCAGCCCGCACCAGCAGTTACACTTGACCTGTGAACGCCTCGTCCCGCACAGCCCATCCTTCGCGCAAGGAGTTCCTAGCCCTCGCCCGGACGCACACTCTCGTGCCCGTCTGCCGCACGCTCATGGCCGACCTCGAAACCCCGGTTTCTGCCTTCCTGCGTGCCGCCTGGGCGCAGCGCGAGTGCTTCCTCCTCGAATCTGTCGAGGGCGGCGAACAGGTGGGCCGCTACACCTTCATCGGCTTCACACCTTTCAAGCGCATCGTCGCCCGCGGCCGCGAAATCGCCATCGCTGAAGGCCGCAAAACCACGCGTCTTCAAGGCGACATCTTTGCTGTGCTCCGCGACGCCCTCAGCGGCCACAAGCCCGCGCGCCTCGCCGGCCTGCCTCCCTTCACCGCGGGCGCTGTCGGCTACTTAGCCTACGATGCCGTCCGCCAGATCGAGCGCCTGCCCGTGCGCGCTAAAGACGAGCTCGGCATTCCCGACGCCTGCCTCCTCTTCTTCGACGAGGTGCTGGCCTTCGATCACGTGCGTAAAGAGATCATGCTCATCGTCACCGCCGACGTCTCGCGCGGCAACGCCGCGGCCGCCTACACGCGCGCCGTCAAGCGCCTCGACAAGCTCGAAAAGGCGCTCACCTTACCTCTACCTGCTCCAAAACCGGGAAAAAGCGGCAAGCTCAAAGTCAGGCACCGCACGCCCAGGAGCGCTTACGTCGCGGGAGTCGAGCGCGCCAAAGAGTACATCCGCGCCGGCGACGCTTTTCAGGTAGTCCTCTCGCAACGCTTCGACATCGAGCCCGGCGTCGACACCTTCCAGGTCTATCGCGCTCTGCGCACCGTCAATCCCAGCCCCTACATGTTCTTCCTCCGCTTCGATCCGGAAGCGCAGCTGGGCGCGAGCACTGTTGGCAAGCCGGCTCGCTCCTCCAAAAGTTCAACGGGCGGCGAGCCTATCCAGATTGCTGGGTCATCGCCAGAGCTGCTCGTCCGCGTGCATCAGGGTAAAGTTGAATACCGGCCCATCGCCGGAACGCGGCCGCGCGGCGCAACGGAAGCCGAAGACATCACCCTCGGCGAAGAAATGATGCACGACGAGAAGGAGCGCGCCGAACACGTCATGCTCGTCGATCTGGGCCGCAACGACGTGGGCCGCGTGAGTAACTTCGGCAGCGTCAAAGTCGACAAGCTCATGTTCATCGAGCGCTATTCGCACGTCATGCACATCGTCAGCTCCATCGAGGGCCGACTCCGCCCCGATCTCACCGCCGTCGACGCTCTCCGCGCCTGTTTCCCCGCCGGCACGCTCTCCGGCGCGCCCAAGGTCCGCGCCATGGAGATTATCGAGGAGCTCGAGCCCGCCCGCCGCGGCACCTATGGTGGCGCGGTCCTCTACGCCGACTTCTCGGGCAATCTCGATTCCTGCATCGCCATTCGCTCCATGCTCTCGATCGGCGGCAAGGGCTTCGTGCAGGCTGGCGCAGGCATCGTAGCCGACTCCGTCCCCGAGCTCGAACACCAGGAATCGATCAACAAAGCCCAGGCCGTCCTCCGCGCCATCGAGCGCGCCCGCAACATGTAGTGCATCTTTCCTTCTCCTCGACTTTTTTTGAGCACCGAGCGCCGCGGCAGCCCTCGACGTCTATCGTGAAAGTCCTTTCCGGGAGAGAGAATATGAACAGAATCTGCACCTGGACAAGAAATGGTTTCGCTTTGGCCGGCATCTTAGCGCTCGGCTTCTGGTTCGGCACGAGCCGCACGGTCAAAGCGTCGAGCTATCCCCCTAACGGCTTGGGCGTGGGTTTTCAACTCGCTGGCGTCTATGAGTCGAGTTCCCTGCTTGTC
>JBAWFY010000563.1:0-2058 GCA_049592335.1 Occallatibacter sp. | reverse complement strand
ACAACCAGATCGGCATTGGCTGCGGAGGGACGTACGAAAGCCTCGCTCGATGGCCGCACGCGGTGCTCCCATTGGTAGAGGACCGACTCCTCGCTTCTGCCACGCTCATCCTGATCGCGCTGCAATCTTCGCGCGAAGCACAATTCGTCGGGCGTGTCGATGTAGATGCGGAGATGGTAGAGGGGAAGCAGGCTGGGAAAGTAGAGAGCGAAGATGCCTTCGACGATGAGGAACGGACCGGAGGTGACGGACACAGTGCGGCCGCGCATGCGCGTGTGGGTGCCGAAGTCGTAACAGGGGCGGTCGATCGAATCTCCGCGGGCGAGCGCTGCAACATGCTCGGCGAGCAGAGGAATTTCGATCATTTGCGGGTCGTCGAAGTTTTTCTGTGCGCGCTCTTCGGGTGGAATATGGCCGAGATCGAGATAGTAATCATCGAGAGGAAAGCGCAGGCCATGCAACAGGCGTGCCAGCTCGTTAGCCAGCGTGGTTTTGCCGGAGCCGGAACAGCCGGCAATGCCGAGCACCGTGGGGGGAAAGGCGAGCCGCGGGGCCTGGGCCGCGCCGCGGACGGGACGAGATTTCACGATTTCCGATCTGCTTCAGCGGCGATATCTTGAGCGATCTTGGCGGCGATTTTGGGTGACAGGCGCTTGAGCAATGCGGCGAGGCTCGCCTCCACCTTGCGGCCGGTCTCCTCGACTTCAGTGTGGCTGAGTGGGGTGGGGTTTCGTCCCGCGGCAAGATTCGTGACGCAGGAAATACCCAGAACTTCGATTCCCATGTGGCGCGCCGCGATCGTCTCCGGTACGGTCGACATGCCAACGAGGGTGGCGCCGAGGGCGCGAAAAGCGCGAATCTCGGCGGGAGTCTCGAAACTCGGACCGGGCACGGCGAGATAGACGCCCTCCGCGAGAGCATTTCCGTTGTCGCCAGTGAATCCCTCTTCGCGCGCCGCTTCCTGCGCCAGTTCGCGCAGCGGTTTCGAGTAGGCCTCTGTCATATCGAAGAAGCGCAGGCCGGCGCCGGATCGCGTAGCGAAACGCGGCTCATTCGGGCCGGTTAGCGGATTCCAGCCCATCATATTGATGTGATCGGCAATCAGCACCAGCTGGCCGGCGTGGAGCTCTTCGGAAATTCCGCCCGCGGCGTTGGTGAGAACGACCGCGCGAATTCCCAGGGCGCCCAGGACGCGCATGGGAAACGCGACGTCGCGCGGCGAGTAGCCCTCGTAAAAATGCACGCGCCCCTGGAGGATGACCACGGGGGTTCCACCCAGCGAACCGGCAACCACGCGGCCTGGGTGTCCTTCGACGGTGGATTTGGGAAAATGCGGAATCTCGTCGAAGGGCACCGCGACCGGATTGACGAGGGCGTCAGCCACGGCGGCAAGTCCCGATCCCAGCACGATTCCCATGCGTGGCGCGCTCTGGCCGAGCCGCCACTCTAAACATTCTGCAGCTTCCGCGACTTGTTCGAAATAGGTCATTCCCGCACTTCCCAGAATTCATCTGATTCGACCGCCTGATCCGGCCGATGAACGGTCACAGATTCTCTCAAGTTCTCCGCAGCGCGGGGGGACTGCGAAAAGGATCGGGACACAGCTACCAAATCAGGCCTGTTCCACAAAGCCCGTGGGTACGCTCTCGACATTCTACTGCGCGGGCCTCAGGATAGGCTCCGATTGTTTGAGCCACATCTTAATTTGGGGGAGTAACGTCCAATTGGACTAGGATCGGACGATGGATGCGCTTGCGCCTTTGCCAGGCGAACAAAAGAAGACCGCCAAGGGGCGCGATAGGCTTCGCTATGAGATCGGAATCGCGCTGGCCTACGGGCTGATTCTGGCGGTGGAGTGGACGCCGCGGCCGCTGCAACGCGTGCTGTGGATTGTGGCCGCGGTGGGCGTGGTGCTGATTGTGAGGCAGTCGTTTGAAGGCTGGGGGGCGATGGGCTTTCGCACAGCCAACCTCGGACGCTCGCTGTGGATTGCCGGCGTGGCGTTGGTGCTGGCTGCGGTTTCGATTACAGTGGCTATCCGGATGCATACGCTTCTGG
>JBAWFY010000562.1:0-1776 GCA_049592335.1 Occallatibacter sp. | reverse complement strand
TTGCGGACAGCGACCACTGCGGATGATCGGATGCATCGAGCCTGACTTCCCGATCGGCTGTGCTCGGCCGCATGTACCAGAGGCAGCCGTAAACTCCGGCTCCGACGAGAATTGCTATCGAGAAAATGGCTGCTCGATGATGGCCTGTCGAGGTCAACAGTCCGTAGCACGCGTACCCGATTGCCGAGGGAACTCCGACTGAAAGGCCGCAAACGAGAAGCATCGCCGGAATCGATAGCGCAAGCCGCGCCTCATGGCCGATCTTGGATCCCGGCCGGGCGAAGAGCGACTCCTCCGTCCAATCGGCGGCGGTGCACATGGCGGGCAGCAGGAATCCGCGGAAGAACATCTCCTCGAAAAACGGCGCGAGGGTGATACCGAAGCCGAACATCATCCAGGCGGCGCCGGGGGAACTCATCATCTTCTCAATTGGCGCGTTGGCAGGGCCGGGCAGGAGGACCTGATCGAGAATAGCCAGACCGAAGCAGGCAAGGGCGGTTCCGGCCAGAAACCGAAACCTGGAACGGACGACCGCGGCGCGCCACTGGAGCCCGGCAAAGTAGCCCTCATTCCAGAGGAGGGGGAAGACGATGAGGCAGAGGGCGAACGCGACGAGGTAGATCGCGCCTTCGCTCAGCAGGTTGAATCTGAGGTCAGTGTCGGATGTTGCTGGCAGCTTCCAACCCAGGAGCGATGCAATACCGAGGCCCACGCCCAGCATGCCGCCGGCCAAGACAATCAGCAGGGAAACAATCAACACATGGCCATAGTGGGGGACGCGCATGGGGCGGCGGACCGGCGGTTGCGTGTAGGCATAGAAGAGCGGCAGGTCTTCGGTCGAAATGGGTGGGTAAGAAGAAAGTGGCGCGGGCGGGCCTGGATCTGAGCCGGAGGGCAGAGGCGCATCAATCGGTTGCTCCGTGGAGACGGGCTGGTCAGCGGAGTCGAATGACTGCGCTGCGCCTGAATCGGCGGGTTCGCTGCCGGACGCGATAAAAGGCTCGCGCAAATTGTCCTCGGGGAGATTGGCCATTAAGGTTTCTTACCGGTCTTCTCAGGAGAGCTTGCCACAGCCGGGCGTTTTTGTCGTGCGCGCTTTCCCTTGGAGCCTACTTTGGCGGCGGGATCGGAACGGGCACCGTTCTGCGGGGCGCCGCTCGAGCCATTCGATGCAGTTGCCGCGATCGGTTTCGCTGCTGAAGGCGCCTCTTCGAGATCGGCGGGCGTGAGGCGGCCGTTCGTAGACACATAGTAGCGCTTGAGAAATTGGCCGGTGTAGGAGCCGGGCGTGGCAGCGATCTTGGCAGGCCGGCCCTCGCCCACGATGCGCCCGCCGTCTTCGCCGCCCTCCGGGCCGAGATCGATGACCCAGTCGGCGTTGCGGATCACGTCCAGATTGTGCTCGATGATGATCACCGAATTGCCAAGATCGGTGAGCCGGTGCAGGACTTCCAGAAGTTTTCGCACGTCGGCGAAATGCAGGCCGGTGGTGGGCTCGTCGAGCAGGTAGAGAGTTTTGCCCGTCTGGCGCTTGGAAAGCTCGCGGGCGAGCTTCATGCGCTGCGCCTCGCCTCCCGAAAGCGTCGTCGCGCTTTGCCCGAGGTGAACATATCCCAGGCCGACGTCGATGAGGGTCTGCAGCTTCTGTCGCACCTGGGGCACGTCCGTTAGCAATGGCAACGCGTCTTCAATCGTAAGGTCGAGCACGTCCGCGATGGAGTGGCCATGAAATTTCACGGCCAGCGTTTCCTGATTGTAGCGGCGGCCGTTGCACAC
>JBAWFY010000561.1:0-2130 GCA_049592335.1 Occallatibacter sp. | reverse complement strand
GCGTACGGATGCCTGAGAGCATTCTGACAGTTAAATAATTAACTACGGTTTGTAACCGTAGCTGGTAGGGTGAACTGAAACGTCGCTCCGCACCCGGTGGCGGCCTCGGCCCACAAGCGCCCGCCATGAGACTCAACGATTGACCGACTGATGCGAAGTCCCATGCCGGTGCCGTGGGGTTTGGTCGTAAAGAACGGGTCGAATATCTGCTCCGCCGATTGCGGCGGAAACCCTTTACCGGTATCGGTGAATGAAACCAGAATCTGTTCTCTTTCAGCTTGCTCTGACTTGATGACCAACTCTCGCGTGCCATCAACGTCCTTCATCGCTTCGATGCTGTTGATGATCAGATTCATCGCGACCTGCTGCAATTGCACGCGATCTCCGAGGATTTGAGGTAGATCGGCTGCCAGTTCCGTGCGGATCGATATGTTGTGTCGAATTGCCTGGTCGCGCAGGAGGGCGATGGTTTCTGGAATAATCTCGTTTACATTCAGACTCTCCTGATTCGTGACACCCTTCTCGAATTGTGAGCGGATCCGGCTGACAATGTCTGTAGCACGTTGTGCGTCTCTTACAATTCTGGCAAAAGCCCCGCGCACTTCATCGAGATTAGGATTATCGCCCGCGAGCTTTCGGAGGCCGACGTTGGCATTGGTCATCGCACCACTGATCGGTTGACTGATTTCATGAGCCAGGGACGCTGCTAACTCTCCCATGGTTGTCACCCGGTTGATGCGCGCGAGATTACTCTGCGCTTGGCGTAAAGCCTCCTCAGCCTGCTTGCGATCATCAATGTCCGTCAAAAGCACATACCAGCGGAGTACGTGGCCCTCAGAGTCACACAGCGGGAGTCCGCGTGCGTGAAACCATCGATAGACTCCGTCCGCGCGCCGTAAGCGGTGATCCACGTCGTAGACAGACATCGTCTCCACCGAGTGCTTCCACGCAGAGTACACGCTCGGCAGATCGTCCGGGTGCACCTCGTCGCCGGTTGACCAACCGTTCAATTGTGCCGTCGTCCTGCCAAAATACTCCAGGGTTTGCCGGTTGACCACCTCGATCTCGCCGGTTGCCGACATAATGGCCACCAAGCCCGCGATGCCATCAAGTATCAGACGTGAACTCTGCTCACTTTCGCGAAGGGCTTCCTCTCCCTGCTTCCGATCGTCAATGTCAGTGGACGTGCCGATAAACATGAGAACTCTTCCTTCCGCGTCACGCAAAGCCACGGCTCGATTAAGATGCCAGCGATAGACCCCGTCTCGCGCCCGACGAAACCGGGTTTCCATTTCAAAACCCTGCCCCGTGCGCACCCCATCCCAAAAGCCTACCGATGCTACTTCCCGATCGTCAGGGTGGACTGCGGTCATCCAGGCCTCGGGATGCGACCGGACGAAATCGAGGGTCTGACCGGAGTATTCAAGCCAAACTTGATTCACGAAATCCGGCGTCCCATCAGGTTTGAGCGTCCAGGCGGATACGGGGAGTTGCTGCAGCAGCGCAACTTGTAGTTGCAACTCTGCATCGGCCCCCTGCAGCTCTCGGTAAAGGCGGCTCGTCTCGGCCAACCGTTCTTCGCTGGCGCGCAGTTTCTCGTGTTCGAGTTCCGCCTCGCTGCGCATCCGTTCTTGGCGTTCTGCAGTTTCGCGGCGAAGTTTGGACATTTTGACGTTTGCCGCTACACGCGCCAGCAACTCCCGTGCAGCGAATGGCTTGATGAGATAGTCATCGGCGTCGGCCTCGAGCCCTTCCACGCGCGACTCTTCGCCCGCCCTTGCCGACAGCAGGACGACCGGCGTGCCGGCGAGGGCTGAATCTTCGCGAATCGCTCGCAGCAGGCCAAACCCATCGAGATGCGGCATCATGACGTCCACCAGCACAAGAGCGGGGCGCAATTGCTGTGTTGCTTCCCACGCCTGGCGGCCGTCAGCAACCGCGTGCACCTCATATTGCTCGCTCAACAGGCGTGTGAGGTACTGGCGCATGTCCGCATTGTCATCGGCCAGGACGATCCGTTCGCGTCTCCCCGAGGGCGCGGGTTCCAGGCTGGGGGCGAGCGTAGCTGGATTGGAAGGCGCTGCCGCATCGGCCGCCAGCCCCGGCTCAACTCCCGGCCACTGTTTCAGC
>JBAWFY010000560.1:0-6600 GCA_049592335.1 Occallatibacter sp. | reverse complement strand
GCATGGCTTTGATTGCCATGCGCCGCCGGCAATAATCCTCACAAAGAGTGGCCTGTTTGAAGAGGACCAATCTGCCGGTTTTACGCAAGTAGACTCTCACATTGAAAGAAGCCGCACGTAGCTCTTGACCGGAGGCCGTGTTCTCACTAAAACTAGGCTTGGCTCAAGTTAACGCCATCATCTTCGAATGTGAACTGGTTTTAGAAAGTGAGGAGGCTGCTATGCCCAGCTGCCCAGAATGCGAAAACGATCTGAACATTGAAATCGACGAAGTGGAAGAGGGTGACGTTGTCGCCTGCGACGAGTGTGGCTCGGAGTACGAGGTGGTGGGCGTGGAACCGCTGGAACTGGCGCGCGTGGAAGAAGGCATCGATGAGGAAGACGATCTCCTCGAAGAGGACGAGGAGGAATGAAGATGCGCCGAGCAAGTTGGCTGGCTTCGATAGTGTGCGGTCTTTGGGCGTTGGGCGCGATTCCCGCAGGGCCGGGATGCGCGCTTCTTGCGCCGGCCGCGTGGGGCCAGAACTTCGGCCAGCGCACGGTTTCGGGAGCCGTTCTCGACGCGAACGAGCAGCCGGTGGTGGGCGCCACAGTCTTTCTCAGGAACCCAAAAACTAAGGCCATTCGCAGCTACATCTCCACCGAGAAGGGGCACTATTACTTCGCCCAGGTCGAGATGAATATCGACTTCGATCTGTGGGCGGAGAAGGATGGAAAGAAGAGCGCGACCAAAACCGTCAGCTCATGGGATGACCGCAAGGATTTTGTCACCGACCTGAAGATTAAATAGACAAGCCCATGTGCGGGCCGGCGAGCCCGCAGCCGACGCGGCGACCGGTTAGGAGACCGGCGCTACGCTTCATCCTTCCAGCTTTTTCGTCACCAGCTCATTCAGCAACGCGGGATTGGCCTGGCCCTTTGAGGCGCGCATCACCTGACCGACAAAGAATCCCGCTATCGTCTTTTTGCCTGCGCGATACTGCTCCACCTGTTTGGGATTCGCCGTGATCACCTCGTCGATCAGCTTTTCTATCGCTGCCGAATCGGTGATCTGCTCGGGCTTCTCCCGCTCATACACCGCGGCGAAGTCCTCGCCCTTCTCGAAGCACACATCGAAGATCTGCTTCATCTGTTTGGAGCTGATCTTGCCCTCATCGAGCAGATCGGCGGCGAGCACAATACCCGCCATCGATACCGGCGACTGCTCCTGCTCAAGGCCGAGCGCCTTCAGCCGGCCCCCCACTTCGTTCAGCAGCACCGCGGCAACCCGGCGGGGATTACGCGCTGTCTTTGCCGCCGCCTCAAAACGATCGGCAAATTCGCGCGAAGCAGTAAGCGTGTGCGCGTCCTGCGTCGAGAGCTCGTATTCCGCAATCATGCGCGCGCGCCGCGCTTCGGGCAGTTCCGGGAGCTTTTCCCTGATCTCGGACAAGAACTCCGCGGAAACGATCACCGGCGGCAAGTCCGGCTCGGGAAAATAGCGGTAATCGTGCGCCTGCTCCTTCGAGCGCATGGAGTAGGTGCGTCCCTCATTCGCGTCCCATAGCCGCGTCTCCTGCACCACGCTTCCGCCGGACTCGATCGTTTCGATCTGACGCTCAATTTCGTATTCGAGCGCCGCGCGAACGAACTTGAAACTGTTTACGTTTTTGATTTCGACCTTCGTGCCGAAGCGCTCCGCGCCCTTAAGACGGACGCTTACGTTGGCATCGCAACGAAGCGACCCCTCTTCCATGTTGCAATCGGAGACGCCTGCGTAGAGCAAAATCTCTCTGAGCCGCGTGAGATACTCGAAGGCTTCGTCGGGAGTGCGGATGTCGGGCTCGCTCACGATCTCGGCCAGCGGCGTGCCGCAGCGGTTGAGGTCGAGATAGGTGCGGGTCGCAGAATCGGTGAAGCCGTCGTGCAGGCTTTTGCCCGCGTCTTCTTCCATGTGCAGCCGCGTGATGCCTATGCGTTTTTTGCCCCCGTCCGCCGCCGGCACCTCGATCCAGCCATGCTCGGCGATTGGCTTGTCGAAATGAGAAATCTGGTAGCCCTTCGGCAGGTCGGGATAGAAATAATTCTTGCGCGCAAAGATCGACCGCTCGCGCACCTGGCAGTTGAGCGCCAGAGAAGCCAGAGCGGCAAACTCAATGGCCTTTTCGTTCGTCACCGGCAGCGCTCCCGGCAGCCCGATGCACACGGGACAGATGTTCGTATTCGGCTCCGCGCCAAAGCGGTTCGCGCAACCGCAAAATATCTTGGTCGCCGTGAGCAGCTGCACGTGCACTTCAAGGCCGATCACGGGCTCGTACTTCGCCAAAACCTCAGGTGAGACAGCTGCGATGGGCATGATTGAATTTTATCGCGGGGCCGCAGGTCCTGTGCGCGGGGTTGAGTAGCTAGGTTGGGGTACTATTGCCTACAATCGGAAGCACGTCAAGAGACGGTTAGTTGCCAGCCATCTGCGGCGATCCGGAACCGATTGGAGGACACTCGTGAATCTAAGGGAGCTTTGCAATACTACTGTTTTCGCAACGACCCTGGCGGGATTACTTGCAGGCAGTGCTCTGATGGGGCAAACACCCGCAACTTTGGTCGCTCGACTTGAGATTCATGCCGTCGACGGCGGCCCGTTTCCCACCCAAGATGCGGCCAAGCAAAGCGTGAAGGGGGCGTTTCCACCCAATGAGGAAATCCTGTCTACGGGGAATCTCAATGGTTCGAGCGGCAGTCCTTATTACGTCGTCGAGCGTTCTCCCATCGTGGCCGGCAGCGATTTTCGCTCTATCCAACCCGGCGTGACTTCAAATACCGGGCAAATCACAGTGGACGTTACACTCACCGCTGAAGCCGGCGACAAGTTCTTTACCTATACCAGCGCCAACATCGGCAAGAGCATGGCCGTTGTATTGGGCGGTACGGTGCGCGACGTAGCGGTGATCAAGACACCGATTCGCGATCAAGCCGTTCTCGAAGGCTCCTTCAGCCAAAACGAAGTGACTGAGCTGGCCCAAACGCTTGCAGCCCAACCGGCGCCAGCCCCTCCGGCAACCTCGCCCTCAGGGCACCCGAACAATGCGTATTGGATCGAGCACGACCGGCAACTGATGGTGGATTTTGGCGGGCTAAACCATTTCAAGGATGCCGACGCGATATTGGGCGCTCCTAAACCCGGCAGGAATCGCGTGGTCTTCATGGGCGATTCGATTACCGAGGCTTGGAAGCTCAATCAGTCGTTTCCCGGCAAGGCTTATGTGAACCGTGGCATCAGCGGCCAAACCACTCCGCAGATGCTGGTGCGCTTCCGTCAGGACGTGATCGGTCTGCAGCCGAAAGTCGTCGTGATCCTTGCCGGCACGAACGACATTGCCGGCAACACGGGGCCGATGACGATCGAGCAAACGGAGGGCAACCTGGCGTCCATGGCCGAACTCGCCCGGGCGAACGGGATTCACGTCGTGTTGTGCTCGATTCTCCCGGCATTCGATTACTGGTGGGCGCCGGGCCACGATCCCGCGCCAAAGATCGCGCAGGTGAATGCGTGGCTCAAGAACTTCGCCGCAAGGCACGGCTACGTGTATGTAGACTATTACTCCGCTATGAAGAACGATCGCGGCGGCCTGCCCGCAAAATTCAGTAAGGACGGCGTGCATCCGCTGCCGGCTGGTTTCGCGGTGATGACGCCGCTGCTGCAAAGGGGAATTGAACAGGCGCTGAAGACGGGAAAATAGAGGGTCGGCCCCAGTCTAAACCGAGAACGATGTTCCGCAGCCGCAGGAGCGCGGGGACTGTCGCCTCCTGACTCGGCCTTTGCGTCAGTCTGCGGCAGAGATAGAATTCGTGTTGCCGCTCTACTACTCGAATTCGCCAACGACTTGGTAGTTTACAGTCTTGCCGTCGGGGAAAAGAATCTCATACTCACGCTCAAACTCCCCGGCCCCTTTCGCCTCATCCTTCACAAGACGAGCCTGATAGTCACCAGGGTGTACTGGAAAGCTTTCCCTTTGAGCCTTATTAATACGCGCCAATTCGTACTTCTTTCCATCAATTAGAGCCCCAAGACACTGAGAGAAGGCCCCGTTGACCACCGACCCACATGGTCTTAGCTCCGAAGAGCTGATATGCACTTTGATCGGAAAATCTTTTGTGTCAGCGGCGTGTGCGGTAGATAGGAATGCGACTAGGGCAAAACCCACAGCAAAAGCAGAAGTCAGAATGGATCGTTTCATGTCCGATTTCTCCTTGCTGTATGCTATCGCACCACCTAGGCGGGCCTTCGGCACCGATCTGACTTTACGCTCAGCGCGCTACACAGAAAACGACGTTCCGCACCCGCACGAGCGCGCGGAGTTCGGATTGAGGAAGAGGAACCCCTGGCGCATCAGCGTCTCTTCATAGTCGAGCGTCATGCCGTTCAAATAAACGAAGCTTTTGGGGTCGATGAAGACACGCACGCCGTCAAAAGTGAAGATATGGTCGCGCTCGCGGGAATGGGAATCGAACGCGATGGCATAGGAAAGTCCCGAACAGCCGCCGCCTTTCACCCCCAGGCGCATGCCGCCCTCTTCCGCGGAGATGCCTTCTTTGGCCAGAATCACGCGAACGCGGTCGACGGCTTTGGCAGTCACGTGGAGGCCTTCGGCGGGCGCTGCTGCCGCGACCGGCCCGTTTTGATTCGATCCGATGCTGACAATCTGATCCATAAGTCTAGTTGATTAGATTCCGTAACTACCGCCGACGATGCAGCGGTTTCGAGCGGAGGTTCTACAACGACAGCGTCACCAGACCCTGCCCGTCACGCGGTTTGCCCGCGGCCGGTTCCCGCTCCGCCAGATCGTGGATGCTGATGCTCCTGAGCACGCCGGTAATGGTCTCGTTCACTCGCGCCAGCGGCTCCTTAATGGTGCAGCTCGGGGTAAGGTCGCACGACTTCGCCCCCTTGAAACAGGAGGTGATAAACAGCGGTCCATCGATGGCGTGAATCACTTCAAAGGCCGAAATCTCGCGGGGATCACGGGCCAGAGCGTAACCGCCGTTCATGCCTGCGTGTGAGCGCAGCAGCCCCGTCTTGGTGAGCCGCTGCAGAATCTTAGCCAACAACTGCGCCGGAATCCCATACGCGTCGGCTACGTCTTTGGCGCTTAAAGCAGGGGTCTCCGGGTGCTCGGCCAGATACTTGAGCGCCATCAGCCCGTAATCCGCCTTTTTGGTGAGCTTAAGCATGGAAATATGCGACCGGAACAGTCCGCTTTTAGTATACGTCCGCTTTCGATCGCCGTTCAAGCGAAGGCCTGCGTCATCTTGCCCGGGCAAAACCCAAACTTCCGTCTGCAGCTTTCATCAAAAATGGTTTGCAATCGTCCAAAAGAACGCTACAATCTGGCGGAAAGAGCACCTATTGGAACTCTGGACCCGGCGCGTGCAAGCCGGAAAGAGAAGGTGCAACCACCCCGAGAACGATGGCAACCGCCTGCAAACATCCCAAGGTTCGAATTGTTTCCCGGCACGAAGACACGGAGTTTGTCGAGTGCCTGGATTGTGGCGAAATTTTCGATTCAGAAGAGTTTCGCGATATGGAGATTGAAGAAACCGCCGGCGTCGAGGAACTCAAAGACGATTCTTAAAGCTGCGTTGGCGGCATTTGCGGAGCAGGCGAGCGGGCGGATTATTTGCCGTTCACGCCATTGCTCACCGCGGGCCCGGTGCGGCGTGAAACCGTCCACGCATAGTGCAGTCCCGAGATCACGGTAAGCGCCATCGTGGCGTCGAGCGTCACCCGGCGCGTGACCGTGATCCAGTAAGCGTGCGTCAGTTGGCTCTGATAGAGCAGCACCGTCGCCACCGCCGTGATCTGGGCCAGAGTGTTGGCCTTGCCCCAGATGCTGGGCTGGAACTCTCGCCGGCCGACGGCGGCGTAGAGCAGCGCCGACACCAGCAGAATACCTACATCCCGTCCGAAGACCAGCACCGTCACGGTAGTCGGCATCAAGCCTTTGTACATCAGGACCAGAAACAACGTGCTCAGCAGCAATTTGTCGGCGACGGGATCGAGATATTGGCCGAGCATGGAGCGCTGTTTAAGCAGGCGGGCCAGCGCGCCATCCAGCGCATCGGTCAGTCCGGCCACGACAAAAAGCCCGAAGCTGAGCAAATAGTGCCCTTCAAGGATTGCCGCCACCAGGAAGGGGGCGAGGCAAATGCGGATGAGCGTTAGCAGGTTGGGGGCGCTGCGAAACGGGTTCAAGCGGTCTTTCGGCTCCTCATCGATGGCAAGTACTATCGGCGGCAAACATGATCGGCGGCTCGATTTTCATGCACGCGCCGCGGGTGAGTTGCTGTCGTCAACGATGGTAAAGCATCGCGCCCATGCGGTGCAGCCTCGAACCGCCGCAGTTTAGCCTCTTCACATTTCCGCCGGCAGCTCCGCAGCAAGGACGATCTCCGGCGCGAGCCCGCGCTCACGCAAGGCGCGCAGGCTGAGAGCGTCGTGGCGCTTGGCCAGGCGCTGGCCTTTGTGATCCGCCACCAGCCGGCAGTGATACCAGGCAGGGTTGTCGAACCCAAGGGCCCGGTTGAGCAGAATCTGGCGCGCGGTGGACTTGAGCAGATCCTCCC
>JBAWFY010000559.1:0-1850 GCA_049592335.1 Occallatibacter sp. | reverse complement strand
CAACTGCCTGGTGAACGGGGAAGATGACCAGAAAGGCGCCCGACGGCGTGAGCCAGAAAACGGTAGTAATGACAGAACGTCAAAGACACGCCTCAAAGCCCGTGGGCCAGCGAAGCAGGTTTCACTGGTTGCGGCAATCGCCCCAGCGCATATTTGCGAGTTTGATGTTGCCTGCGCTGGTTGTCGTGGCAGGATGCGGCGGCACGTCGGGCGGCGGGTCTTCAAGCGGCGGTCTCTCTGTTTTTCCCGGTTCAGGAACGATCGACACCAATTGCACGGGATGCAACGCCACCAACGCGTCAGGCGGGCCGATTGAGCAGTTTACAGCCACGCTCAGCGGCGGTTCGGCCGGGGTGAACTGGACACTCTCTGGCGGGGACGCAAACTCCGGCCCGGGAACGATTAGTTCGAGCGGGCAATACACGCCGCCCACCTATCTCACGGCAAATAGCGTCTCGGTGACGGTGACCGCGGCACTGGCTTCCAGCCCTTCGACAACCGCGAGCGTAACGCTGACCGTGACGCCGGGCTTCCTGCAGCCGCTGACGCCGGAGAATGTCGCTCTGGGCGCAAATGGAGCCGTTACCATTACGGGTTATATCGCGGAAGCCGGTGGCTCTACCGGCATCAACTACGCCGTAGCCAGCAGTTCTACGGGTTCGAGCGGTGGACAAGGTTCGTTGGGCGGTTCGAGCTGTACGCGCAGCAGCGGTGCATTCACCTATTGCACGGTCACGTATACCGCTCCAGCTTCCGTTACGGCCTCCGCATCCACCTACGTAGTGGCGACCATTGGGACCTCGACCTCGAAAGAGGCGACGGACGTCCTGTTGAACACCGAAGGGATTTCGAGCAATCCGGCAACGCATCAAAAGGAATTGACGACGCCCGTCTTGCTGGGCAGCTCCGGCGGGAACAACAATGATTACGACACCAAGGGCAATCAGATTGTGGATTGTTGCGGCGGTACGCTCGGTTCTTTAATCCAGAACAGCAGCGGAACGCAGTACTTGCTGAGTTGCAATCACGTATTTGCCCGCAGCGACCAGGCCAGTGTCGGCGAATCGATTGTTCAACCGGGACTGATTGACAACAACTGCACACCCAACGGCGATGGCGCCGGGACGACTTTAGTCGGGATTTTGACAGCCTGGCTTCCGCTGAGTTCGAGCGCAACGAATGTCGATGCGGCGATCGCTCAGGTGGATTCAGGGGCGGTGAACACGAGCGGCGAAATTCAGGAGTTGGGCACGTTGCAGGCGGGTGGGACGCTGGCTGCGGCGCCTCCCGGCATCTCGTCGACGGGCGGCAAAGGCGAGTCGGGGTCGCTCAATCTGGTTGTAGCCAAGAGCGGACGCACCACCGGACTCACTTGCGCCAGCATCGCGGCGCTGAACCTTAACGTAGAAGTCGAGTATTTCAAGAATTGCGACGAGACCACTGCCTACCTGACCAAGACGTTCACTAACCAGATCGCGATTGAAGGCAGTGAGTTCAGCGATGCGGGCGACTCGGGATCCCTGGTTGTGGATGCCAGCAACGCCGAGCCCGTGGGGCTTTTTTTTGCCGGCGGTCTGACGAACGCGGGCGTCAGCGAAGGCGTGGCCAATCCTGCGCCCACCGTGCTCCAGGAATTGGGCTCGCAGACCGGTGCGTCCTACACGTTTGTGGGCACAACGGACCATCCTGTGAGCTGTTTGAACTACGGCGCCGCCACGGCGACGGCTGCGCAGGGCGTCACACTCGCTGGCCCGCAATTGGAGCTGGCGCAGCAGGCCCTGGCGCAGGCGCGAATGCTGATCAATCCCACCCTGGGCATTCTGGGCGTGGCCACAGGCAAGAGCAGCGAT
>JBAWFY010000558.1:0-2905 GCA_049592335.1 Occallatibacter sp. | reverse complement strand
CCACGACCCTGTTCGGCAGTGTCAGGTATGTCCCCCGTTCAAAATGTCAGCTATGTCCCCGGTCCGTACCACCCCCTACCCCCCGTACCCCCTCCCGGATTTTTCACGCAAAGTCCTCCAACGCGGCCGGTTGCGCCGCGGCATCGCAGCAATGTCTCTCGATGGAGGTGTTTCGAGCGAAAATCCTGGCGGCAAAAGGCTTATAGCGCGCCCTTCGCCCTGTGGCGGATTTCTTGCCGCAAAATGCGAACGCGGCGAAACCATATCCGCCGCATCGGGAGCGTGTTTTTCTGTTGATGGAAACCAGTATGCGCCAATCGAGTAAATAACCGGAAAGGCTCGGCGAGAGAATTCGGTGCGCGAGATCGGGTTTGGGATCAGCGGGTTATGCGGATTTCAGGGTGTGCTGGTTGGGGTCTGGCACTTGACAGGAAAGCAAGGGACGGGAAAAACAGGGAATAGTGAGTAGCTAATAGGGAGTGGAAAACAGGTAACAAGGGGACAAGGGGCAGGCCAGATACAGCGCCAAGACTTCTCATTACTAATGAAGATTATCACTTTATGTTGATTGAGACACAAATAAGGTATATTCTCTTCGAAATGGAACCGCAGTCCATCCGAGAGCCCGTCTTGCGCGAGCTAATTGAAGTATCTGGAGAGTGGTCGGCAACCATTTCAGGTCGAGAAAGGGGCTTTGCCCTCCTGATTTGTTTGGGCGGTTCCGAAAGGGTACTCACAACGTCAAGAGGTGCCATCCGCCTCTTTGCTTCGCTTGACACGGTTAGCACCTTCGTCAAGGATTTAGGGTTCACCCGCTTTGTGGTTGATCTGACCGGTTACCAACCTGGGAGGCTGAGGGCCGCTCGTCCAGACCGCGCCGAAGCCCTGCGGCTTTCCAGAACCAAAATGAAACAGCAGCAATTGGAGCTTCACCCATGATCAAAGCAAATCAATCACCGGTAGCAGTGGATTTCCTCACACATCTTGCCGGGAAGAAATTCGGCACGATTTTGGCCGATCCTCCGTGGCAATTCAAGAACCGAACTGGTAAAGTAGCGCCCGAACACAAGCGCCTCTCGCGCTACGGAACGATGGATTTGCAACAGATAAAGAGCCTTCCAGTGTGCTCGGCTGCGGCAGACACAGCCCATCTTTATCTTTGGGTCCCCAATGCTCTTTTGCCAGAGGGTATCGCGGTGATGGAGGCCTGGGGATTCCGGTATAAGAGCAACCTGGTATGGCACAAGATCCGCAAAGATGGGGGCTCCGATGGCCGGGGCGTTGGCTTTTATTTCCGCAATGTGACCGAGGTCATTCTCTTTGGAGTACGAGGTAAGAACGCGAGAACCCTCAAAGCAGGCCGAACCCAGGTTAACTATCTTTGTAGCAGGAAGCGTGAGCACTCGCGTAAACCGGATGAGCAATACGCCATCATCGAGTCCTGCAGCCCTGGCCCCTACCTTGAGTTGTTCGCCCGCGGCGAGCGTAAAAGATGGACAAGCTGGGGTAATCAGGCAGATGAAGACTATGCGCCTACTTGGGATACATACGCAAACCATTCGCGCTCGCAGTTAGACTTAGCGTTGGTTAGCGGAGATTAACCGCGCTGCTAAGCGGCGTTTGCAATTGGCTCCGAGACCTGCCGCGCTCTTCCTGATCCCTTCGCCTTTGCACACCCCGGGCTCTATAATCTCTCCGATTGGTAATTCGCTCCGTTAATGGTGTGTCCCGCTTCAGCTGATTGGGATCGAGAAGCGTCTCATTAAGCCTGTTTTGGCTTGCGATTGATCGAAAATCGCAAAGCATTTTCTCTTCCAGGATGTTTGCCGCACACGCCTCTCATCCATCGCCGAAAGGGATTGACACTATGAGCCGCATTGCCTTTAGGAGTTGGTTCCATGTCAACCAGCCTTCTGCCCGATTCAAAGTCTTCTCTAACGAAGTTCATCCCTTTGGAGGCGCACTACAATCTCTTGCGCTCCATCAAGAGCGATACCACCCTAGAAGCGCTCAGGGCGAGGTTCGATGCTGATGTGGTTGCTACAGCCCGGCAAAGATACCTCCTCGAACAGGCTGGTGGGGTCCATCGAGATAAGTTAATTGACTTCATCCACACGGAAGGCCACCTTACAGATCGGGTAAGAATGGTAATGTATTTCCTTTTCATGATTCGGGATAGCCGTTACCGCAGCTTCATCTGCAACAACGTTGCCGGTAAAGATGGAAGGTGGGACGCATCCGTCTTCGTGTCGGGGAAGCACGCCGAATTTGCTGGAGTCGGGGGGCGTAAGGCGTTTACAAATCTGAGACAGCTTCTAGTTCATGCCAATTTGCTGGACGACTCCTTCGCGCTTAGGCCCACTCTCCCTCTGGATAAGTGGTTCCCAGTTGCGGTCGAGATCGCTGCCCCTCATATTACTAATCTTGATGCTCAACAATCCTTCCTAACTAGCCCTCAAGCGTTTCTCGTTAAGCATCACCTCCACGGGCTCTTAAATGCTACAGTTGAGCATTTAGCGTCAGTCGAGTTGCCGAATATCTCAGAAGAGTTTTCCGATTTACTTCCGGTGTACTCTCTGGGGAGGCAGGAGTCCGAATTCTCTAACCCCGGATTCAAGAGATGGCACAGAAGCGCACCTCTGAAGAGACCAGGCACTCAGTCATCCGCCTCTCTTACAAACCCTGCACTCCTGGAGCGCGCGAATGCCCAGCATTTTCTTTTGGAAGAAATGATGGATAAGCTGTGCGCGGATAATGGATTTGAAGCCCAATGCAATATTCATGTCGACCTATTTGTTCTGTGCGAGGTTGGCACACTTCTCTTTGAGATGAAGAGTTGTACAATCGCCTCGGCACGACCGCAAATTCGTCGAGCTGTTAATCAGGTTTTCGAATACGCGTACCT
>JBAWFY010000557.1:0-2072 GCA_049592335.1 Occallatibacter sp. | reverse complement strand
GAATACCTCAAGCTGTCCGGCATCCGCGCCTGTGCCCACAATCACGACCTGCACGGGATCGAGCAGGAGGCGCTCGGCGGCAAGCGAGTAACTGGCGGCATAGAGACCGAAGTGCTCCACGATACCGGCGAAGCAAGCCAGCGTCTCTTCGGCGATCTCGCGATAGACCTTGCGGCCACTGAGCGACTCGAGGCGCAGCAGCGCCGCGGCGGCTGTGGGATTGCCCGCGGGAGTTGGCGAGTCCTGCAACGGCTTGCGGCGCGCCGACAGGGCTCCGAGCGCAGTCGACTGCGATGTGGCAGTATCAAAGAATCCGCCGTTCGCTGCGTCATGGAAGCGGGCAATCATGGCATCGGCGAACTTCACCGCGGCGCGATAATAGCGCATTTCGCCGCTTGCTATCCATGCGTCGATCGAGGCGTGGATCGTGAAGGCGTAGTCATCGAGGGTTCCGGACAGTTTCTCGGCATTGACGGACTGTTCTGCATACGCGATGACGTGGCTCAGTTCGGCGTCGCCGTTCCAGGCGTCTTTGAGCAGGCGGTTGAGCGTCAGCAGAGCGAAGTCTCTCGCGGAGTCAATGCGGAGAACGCGCGCGGCTTCGAGATAAGCTGTCACGGCCATGGCGTTCCAGCCGGTGTAGAGTGTGCGGTCGATAAAGGGCGTGGGACGCTGAGTCCGCGCGGCGAGGAGCTTCTCTCGGGTGATGTCGCGGACGGCTTTGAGGGATTCGATGGTTGCGCCGGATTCCTTCGCTATCTCCGCGAGCGAGTACTTCACGTGCAGCACGTTCTTCGCCGGGTTGTGGTGCATGTCGCCTAGCTCGCCGATGTCCCAATACTTCGTGGCGAACGCGAGTTCGTCCGCATCGAGAACTGCGCGCGCTTCGTCGACAGTCCAGGTGAAGTAATCGCCGTCGTCATCGAGGCCGACATCGGCGTCTTGCGAGGCGTAGAAGCCGCCGCGTTCGCGGTCGGTCATTGTCGTGTCGAGCCAATGGACGATCTCGAGCGCGGTGTCGCGGAAGTCATCGCGCACATACGTCTGGAAGCCGTGGACGTAGTTGCGTAACAGCTCCGTGTTGTCGTAGAGCATCTTCTCGAAGTGGGGAACAATCCAGCGCTCGTCGACGGAATAGCGATGGAAGCCGCCAGCGAGCTGATCGTAGACGCCGCCGCGCGCCATCTTCTCGAGGGTCGTTGTGAAGGCTTCGCGGGCGCGGTCGTTGCCGCGGGATGTAGCGATCTGGAGAAGCAGGTCGAGCGCCGTGGGATGAGGAAACTTGGGCTGCGATCCGAAGCCGCCGTTGCGGGAATCGAACTGGCCGACGATCGATGCGGCAATTTTTTCGGGCAGATCGGGAGAAACGGCAGAATGCGCGGAGAAGCTTTCGTTGTGCTCGATGGCGGCCATTACGCTGGCTGCGGTTTCGAGGGCTTCATCGCGGCGCTGGCGCCAGACTTGGGCCATCGCCCGCAGGACGTGCAGGATGCCGGGGCGGCCGTAGCGGTCGTCGCGCGGAATGTAGGTGCCGCCGAAGTAGGGGCGGCCGTCGGGCGTGAGGAAGGCGGTGAGGGGCCATCCGCCCTGTCCGCTGATGGCCGAGACGGCTGCCTGATAGCGCGCGTCCACGTCGGGGCGCTCATCACGATCGACTTTGACGGCCACAAACAATCGATTAATCAGCTCGGCGACTTCGGCGTCTTCGTAGGACTCGCCGTCCATGACGTGGCACCAGTGGCACCAGACAGCCCCGATGTCGAGCAGGATGGGCTTGTCCTCGGTTTGGGCGCGGGCAAAGGCGGCCTCGCCCCAGGGGTGCCAGTGCACGGGCTGATGGCGCGCCGAGTGCAGGTAGGCGGAAGAGGAGTGTTCCAGTAGGTTGCCGGTGGTGGAAGCGGCCTCAGTCATGGGCTGAGGATAGCAGGATCGGGTTAATGGTTTTTGAACGGCCGGGGAGAAGTCTGACATATTAGACCGGGCACATGTCTGACACTTTTTCCTTATCAGGAAGGTTTTTGTTGTTGTCCCGTTGACGCAGCGGGAACAGTGTACCTGTTCTGGCGTGGAGT
>JBAWFY010000556.1:0-2021 GCA_049592335.1 Occallatibacter sp. | reverse complement strand
ACCCTCAACAGGCGCGTTGGCTGGAATCGGTCCCGATGTGAAGTACGACTGGTAATGGGTCGCAACATTGGGATCGAAACTGACGCCCACATCCGACTGGTTATACGGAACCTCGAACATCGGAATGCCATTCGGAAACGGCACACCCGAAGTGTTGCCGAAGAAAACCCGGATATATTCCGATAGATACCCGCTGTACATCGGCGCAGCCGGCGAAGTATCCACCGGCAATCCGCTTGTCGCCGCATCCACGCGATGATGGAAGATCGAATCCGATGGAAAAATGCTCGCCGCAAACGCATTGCTGCCGTTGATCGCAAAACTGATCTGCTGCGTGGCCGTCGCGCCCGTCGAGTCCGTCACGATGAAATCCGGCGAATACGCCCCCTGTCCGCCGATCTGCGAACTGGTGAGGTCTCCGGTGCTGGCATCGAGCGATATGCCCTCGGGCGGAGGTGGGTAGTTGCCGCTGGTGTCGTACGAGAACGTGTACGGCGGCGTTCCGCCGCTCGCTAACAGTGTGCAGCCTGCATACGCCTGTCCTTGCGTACCGCCTGCGCAGGTCGTGGTCGTAATCTTCAACGTTCCGTCCGTCGTCGCATTCACTGCGAAGCTCTGCGAGACCGGTGTCGCCGCGGCATACATCGCGTTTCCCGCCTGCGTCGCCTGGATCGTACAGGTGCCCGCTTTCAAAAACGTCGCCATCGCCCCGCTCACTGTGCAAACACTCGTCGTCTGCGAGGCAAAGCTCACAGTCAATCCTGAACCCGCCGTCGCCGAGAGCGCCAGGGGAGTGCCCACTATCTGCGTGCCCGGGTTGTTGAAGCTGATTGTCTGCGATTGCAGTGTCCCTGCATTTACCGTAAAGCTCTGCGAGACCGGTGTCGCCGCGGCATACGTCGCGTTCCCCGCCTGCGTGGCCTGGATCGTGCATGTGCCCGCTTTTAAAAACGTCGCCGCCGTCCCGCTCACCGTGCAAACGCTCGTCGTCTGCGAGGCAAAGCTAACAGCCAGCCCGGAACTCGCCGTCGCCGAAAGCGCCAGGGGCGTGCCCACCATCTGTGTGCCCGGATTATTGAAACTGATTGTCTGTATCTTCCCGCTGACCGCGACCGCTTGTGCCGCGTTGACGGGCAGGTACTGGTCGTTGCCGCTCTGCAGAGCTTCAAGTGTGCAGGTGCCAACGGCATTCATCGTTGCCGTGGTCCCGTTCACGGTGCAAACCGTGGGCGTCTCGGAGGCGAACGTCACCGGCAGTCCGGAGCTCGCTGTAGCTGAAAGCGTAACCGCGGCGCCCACCGTTTGCGCGCTCACCGCTGTAAAGTTGATGGTCTGGGCGGCTTGGCCGTGCCCCGAATTGCCGTTGACCGAACCGCCGCATCCGGCAATTGACACCAGAAAAAACAAGGGGAGCACAGGCGCTACCGAACGCCTACCAACAACCATCCGGTTCATAGTTTCTCCTGGCGAAGATCGCATTCCGGCAACGTGCATCCGCTCGAGACGGTGATGGGCTCACCTGTTGATCTAAATGGAATAAGAAAATGCGGCGGCCCAGAGTCTCGCTTTCGCCAAGGCATAGAAGGTGCAGCAGAAAAGTGCAAGAAGTATATACCGGCGGTTCATAACCTTTCAAAACCCGATGGTAACCAACCCGGTCCCGGCCTGCGCTCTTGATATATCGAACCGGGGATAGGCGGCTGCACAGACAAGACTCTTCGCCCGGCGCTCGTCTCGAAGCGTGCTAGGCCAGGAAATAGAAAGTGTTCGTCAGGGAATGCCGTGAAACTGCAATTCGCGGCGGCCTACTTGCGGGCGTGCGCCGTCGCCAGCGGGTAGGACGCAATCAAATAAGCGCCTTCGTCGCCGTCGGCCGGGACGAGACTGAAGTACTCCGCGGTCTTCTCCGCAAAAAAGATCCTCGTCCGGAAGTAGTAGACCTTTCCCGCTTCAGCCGTCAGGTGCGCCAACTCCGGTCCGCCTTTGACGAAAGAAGACTGAACCACCGCGCAGAGATGATG
>JBAWFY010000555.1:0-4377 GCA_049592335.1 Occallatibacter sp. | reverse complement strand
TCTGTAATAAGTCTTCGTCCGGTCCGCGGTATACCAGGTCTCCTGCAATTCGTCGTTGACTTCAGAGAAGAGCGCGCCGCCAAAATCGTTCTTGCCCAAAGGATCGCTCTCAACCGCTTCCGTTTTTCCCGTGGCAGGATCGAGCAGCGCCAGCGAGACGAAATTTGAATCTTTATTCGTCTGGATGTACACCTTGCTGCCGTCCGGCAGAAAATGCAACGGATTGCAGGTCTCAAAAACCGAGCACGAGTAGATCTTGGTCAGCTTGTCGGCGTCCACGCGCAGAATCTCCGTGTCGCCGTTCTCCGCATTGCGAACGGCCAGCCGCAGTTCGCCCTTCACGTCGAACTCCCACCCGGTAATGCGGTCGGTATTCTTGCGCAGCAGCGTCTTCTCGCCAGTCGAAATCCGCAATTTGTACAGATCGTGCCAGGCTTTGTCGCGATCGTTGATTCCCACGTACACAATATCCGGATCGCTCTTGGGCGCCTCGTAAAGCAGCACGCGGACTCCGGTCAGGCCGGTCAGGTCGCGCGACGGCGGCGCATCGGCGCCGGCTGCGGGCTTGGCCGCGGGATCGACAGCATAGACGTTGTAATTCTCGTCTCCATCGTGATCCTTGACGTAAAGAATGTATTTCCCATCGCGCGACCAGAGATAGCCGGCGACAGGACGCTTGGTTTCGGTGGTCAGCAGCCTCGCCGCGCTGAACGGCTCATCCACGCCCTTCACATACACATTGCGCGTTTCATGCCAATCTTTCACAAAAGCAACATATTTGCCGTCGGGCGAAAGCTGGGCCGCGGCAATCTCCGGATCACCAAAAAGTATGTCCCGATCAATCAGCGGCGGCGGGCCGCCGGCATTGCTCTTCGGCGCAGGCGCGTAGTTATTTTGTGCAAATGAGCTGACGGCGAATGACACAAGACAGATCAAGCCGAACGTGAGTTTCTTCTTCACCGGGAATCCTTTCAGACGGGTAATCGAGGAACGACTGGAAAACTGAGGGCCGAGGTAAAGCGGATTGTAAAGACTGCGCAATTATCCTCCCGCAGCTTTGAAACCGCAAGCCACGCTTCGTCGCAACGATCTGTATCGATGGAGGGCACACCCGCAACATCGCAAGGCAAATCCTGGCCGTGCGAACCTGGCCGAGAAAGTAGCGCCGGTCTCCTGACAGGCTGGCGTGCAAGTCTCCAGGCCGCGCATAATACTCGGCTTCTCCTTACGGAATCCTTAGTTCCGACGCCGCGCTTTCCGATAAAGTAAAGAGAACCCCAATGGAGCGCGCCGCACGATGAGCTTCTACGATGCCTTGCAACCCGGCCAACAAGTCGACTCCTACCGCATCGACGCGTCCGTCGCACGCAGCGGCATGGCCACCATTTATCGCGCCACCGATACGCGCGACGGCCGCACCGTAGCTCTCAAGATTCCTCATCCCGACATGGAAGCCGATCCGCTCTTCTTCGATCGCTTCAAGCGCGAGTCGTCGATCGGCGAGCGCCTCGATCATCCAAACGTCATGCGCGTATACGGCGGCGAAAAGCGCGCCCGCATTTACATGGTGATGGAGTGGTGCGACGGCCGCCTGCTGCGCCGCATCCTCGACGAAGGCCGCATCCCCTACGACCGCACTCTGCGCATCGCAAAAGGCGTGCTCCAGGCCTTGGCCTACATCCATGCCAACGGAGTGATCCATCGCGACCTCAAACCCGAAAACATCCTCGTCGATGAAAACGACAACATCAAACTCATCGACTTCGGCATTGCCGGCGACACCTCTGCCAAGCGCCTCACCTACGCCAACTTCACCACTGCCCTCGGCACGCCCGCCTACATCTCGCCCGAACAAGTCAAAGGCAAGCGCGGCGACGCGCGCAGCGACATCTACTCCATGGGCGTGATCCTCTACGAGATGCTCACCGGCAAACTTCCTTTCTCCGGGCCCACGCCGCTGGCCGCCATGAATGACCGCCTGCTCAATCACCCCACGCCGCCGCGCGTAGCCGACCCTTCCGTCACGCCCCAGATGCAGGAGATCCTCTACCGCGCTCTCGAGCGCAACCCCCAAAATCGCTATTCCCGCGCCGAAGAATTCCTCCGCGATCTCGAGCACCCCGAGAAAGTCGGCGTCGAAGACCGTCCCGAAATTCGCGACTGGCAGAACCGCAAATCCCCGCTTGTCCGCAAAATCCTCTATTACGGTGGCTTGGCGCTCATCCCGGTGGCCATTTTGCTGCTCATGGTCCTCATCGCCCACCATCGCTGAAGGGTTTTCCACAACCCATGGCTGTCAATTCCTCGCGGATTCTTTATGCTGTTGGCACTAGGATTTCTGCGAATTGGGCTTGCCCAATTCGCGTCGAAATTGCGCCTGGTCTCCGCTTCAACCCGCGTGTGCAATAATTTCACGCGAGAGTGCGCGGGGCGTTTATCCATAGTGCATTGTTGTCTGGCAGATTCCGCAATTTGTCCTTGGCATATTCGGAAAAACTGTACCCGGCGATTTCGTACCTCGAGCCAACGCGACCTGCTACCGGATCTTCATCGCGCCGCCGATCCAGAGCGCAGGAAACGCTGACCGGGCTGATAGCAAAACCAGGGTCGGTGCACCCGAGTGCACTACACCCGAGTCGACGCGACCAACAGGGAGCGGCGACCTTGGTATGGGCCAAACAGGACGCAGTAACCCTGGTTTTGCCGTAATCTCCAGAGCACATTTTCCCGAACATGCCGCGCCTTACTACTATCTAACCCGGCCTTGCATGTCACAACTGCAGCCGAAAGGAGAAGTTAGAATGCCGCGTACTCCCGATGACGTGAAAAAGCTCGCCAAGGATTCCGGCGCCAAAATAGTCGATCTGCGTTTTATCGACTTGCCGGGCATGTGGCAGCATTTTTCCATTCCAGTGGAAGACCTTGACGAAGACCTGTTCAACGTACAACAAGGCATCGGCTTCGATGGCTCGAGCATCCGTGGGTTCCAGCAGATTCAGGAAAGCGACATGGTTTTGGTCGCGGACGCGGATACGGCGGTGATGGACCCGGTTCTCTCCGTTCCCACGTTGAACATCATTTGCAACGTATTCGATCCCATCACCCGCAAGCCCTACAGCCGCGATCCGCGCCACGTGGCGCAGAAAGCCGAAGCCCATCTCAAGAGCACCGGCATTGCCGACATCAGCTACTGGGGTCCTGAGGCCGAGTTCTACATCTTCAACGATGTGCGCTACGACCAGACCGCGCACAGCGGCTACTACTACGTAAATTCCGACGAGGGCATCTGGAACTCGGGCCGCGAAGAGGGTCCGAACCTGGGCTACAAGCTGCGCCACAAGGAAGGCTACTTCCCGGTGCCGCCTTCCGATCAACTCCAGGACATCCGCTCCGAAATCATCCTTGCCCTGCGCGGCATGGGCGTGAACTGCGAGGTTCACCATCACGAAGTGGGCACCGCCGGCCAGTGCGAGATCGACATGCGCTTTGGCCCGCTCGTCAAGATGGCCGACAACCTGCTCAACTACAAATACATCATCCGCATGATCGCCAAGAAGCACGGCCTCTCCGCAACCTTCATGCCCAAGCCGCTCTTCGGCGACAACGGATCGGGCATGCACGTGCACCAGAGCCTGTGGAAGGGCGACACCAATGTGTTCTTCGACCCCAAGGGCTACGCTCTGCTGAGCCAGACCGCGAAGTACTACATCGGCGGCCTGCTCAAGCACGCGCCGGCGCTGCTCGCCATCGCCGCGCCCACCACCAACTCCTATCGGCGACTGGTTCCGGGTTACGAAGCCCCCGTCAATCTGGCCTATTCGCAGCGCAATCGTTCGGCCGCGGTCCGCATTCCGGTCTACTCCACCAGTCCCAAGGCCAAGCGCATCGAGTTCCGCTGCCCCGACCCATCAACCAACCCCTATCTCTGCTTCGCGGCCCTGCTGCAGGCCGGTCTCGACGGCATCAAGAATAAGATCGATCCCGGCGAGCCTCTGGAGAAGGATCTCTACGATCTCGAGCCCGAGGAGAAGGCCAAGATCAAGAGCACGCCCGGCTCATTGGGCGAGGTTCTCGATGCCCTGGAGAAGGATCACGCCTTCCTGCTCGACGGCGGCGTCTTTACCAAGGACCTGATCGATACCTGGATCAGCTACAAGCGCGAGCGCGAGTTGGCCCCGGTGAACCTGCGGCCGGTGCCCTACGAGTTCTTCCTCTACTACGATCTGTGAGGTATACCCTTTCAGGCCAGTCAAGAATCGGTGCGATCCCAGGTCTCAGAATCGAGACCTGGGGCACCCGGCAGCCAACCGCTCTCCGCGCGACCTCGGAACCATCGTCAAAGGCTCCGAAGTCCAATTCCATCACGCCGTCTACAAC
>JBAWFY010000554.1:0-8628 GCA_049592335.1 Occallatibacter sp. | reverse complement strand
AGTCCCGCCGTTGCGCTGCGTTCCGACGGCCGCGTAAGCTGCCGCGCCCATTGCGATCACGTGCGGCACGGTGGCGATCGTTTCGGCGTTGTTAATGACCGTAGGACCACCGTAGAGACCGACGACGGCAGGGAAGGGCGGCTTGATGCGCGGCACTCCGCGCTTGCCTTCAAGCGACTCCATCAGCGCGGACTCTTCGCCGACCTCGTAGGCGCCCGCGCCGGTCTGGGTGATGATTTGGAACTCCGCGCCGGAGCCGAAGATATTTTTGCCGAGAAAGCCACGCTCATAGGCGTCCGCGACCGCGCGCTCTGTGATTTCGAGAAGATAGCGGTACTCGCCTCGCAGATAAATGAAGCCCATCTTCGCGCCCACGGCAAGACCGGCGATGATCGTGCCTTCGATGACGGCATGCGGATCGTGCAGGAAGATCAGATGGTCCTTGCAGGTGCCGGGCTCGCTCTCGTCGCCGTTGACCAGGATGTACTTGGGTTTTGCAGATTGCTTAGGCACAAACGACCACTTCATGCCCGTCGAAAAGCCCGCGCCGCCGCGTCCGCGAAGACCGCTGGCCTTCATCTCTTCGATGATCCATTCCGGGCCTTGTGCGAGACACTTCTTCACGGCCTCGTATCCGCCCAATTCCAAATAGCGATCGATCTTATCCGCGCCTTTGCCGAAGCGGCTGGAGACGATCTTGACTTCATCGGGATGGGAGACGAGCCTAGGCATTTTTTCCCTTGTTTTGGACCTTTTTCACGGATGGGTCAGCGCCGGCGCCAGAGACCGAGGCCTTCCCGCGATAGCCGCTCAAAAGGCCGGGCACGAGATCGGGCTTCAGCTCGTCGTGAAAGTCGTAGTTCACCTGGATTGCGGGTGCCCAACAGCATGCGCCGATGCACTCGACCTCTTCGAGCGAGAAAAGTCCGTCGGCCGTGACGCCCTTGTTGTCTACGCCAAGTTCTTCGCGAAAGCGCTCGTAGACTTCGTAAGCGCCGCGTAACATGCAACTGATGTTGGTGCAGACCTGAATGTTGTACTTGCCCGCCGGCTTGAAGCGAAGCATCGAGTAATACGTGGCCACATTGCGGACTTCGAGCTCAGTGATGCCGATACGCTGGGCAATTTCGGTGACGACTGCATCCGAGAGATGCCCGACTTCATCCTGCGCGTAGAGAAGCATGGGGATGAGCGCCGAACGCTTCACGGGATATTTCTCGACAAGCGCGTCGAAGCGTTGGGCGAGCGCGGGCGAGAAGACCGACTTGGTTTCGGGTTGGTTCCGATTCTCGCTCATTGCATCAACTCCCGCGCCCAGGCTTCTGCCGCCATGTCCATCTCTTCTTCGCTCGTTTCCGTGCGCAACTGGCCGGCTTCGGACATCACGAGTGAGCCGCTACTTCCATTTTCTCGCGTCCAGGTGACGATTGCACCCTCGCGGTTGAGGGAAAGCCACTTTTCTTCGAAGCGGGCCATGATTTTTTGCTCGGTCGCTTCGACTGTGGCGTGGCGATTGTTGTGGATTCCGTGCGCCGCGGTGTAGCTGCGGAGCACGGAAGCGAGCGAGATCCAGAGTTCGGCATATACATCCGAAGCAGAATCAATCAAAATGCCCTCGCACAATTCCTGCCAGAATGGCCTCGACAATCTCCTGCGCTCCGACCTCATGAATTTCGTACGGCAGAGGCTCCAAATCCACTTTGTATGCCTTAACAGCGGTTTCGGCGTGTTTCGCAAAGTCTCCGGGTTCGCGCCACTTCAATTTGTCATCGGTCTCGTCGCACTTCAGCAAGAATGCCAACAACTTTTCTGCCGGAGATCCGGGACGTTCGGGCTCGTTGGTTATGACAGCCTCGATGTGGGAGTTATCAACAGTTAGAGCAACGATACAGGTCTGCGATTGCCCGTAACCTAGCTCGATTCTTTTCCCCAGCCCGAATGTTAGCCGTATGATTTGTTTTTGGGCCTCTCCTTTTGCGGTATGCTGCGCTTGCAACTCACCGTTTACCTTATTGATCGATTGATCGAGACGAGCCACGACCGATTTAAAGAACATGATTGGCAGGGCAATTGATTTACGAGCCTCCCGCCTGAGTTCCTCTCTATCAAAATCAGGATCGTCCACCAGTTGCTCCTAAACCTTCACCTGTCAATCTCTCCCAGCACAATGTCGATGGAGCCGATGACGGCGACCAGATCCGCGATCAGGCGGCCCTTGGCCATGGTTTCTACGGCCTGCAGTGTGGCAAAGGACGGATAGCGCATATGCACCCGATAAGGCTTGGCTGTGCCGTCGGAGACGACATAGTAGCCGGTGATCCCGTGGCCGCACTCGATGGCCTGGTAGACCTCACCGGCGGGAACACCGAAGCCCTCTGTGACGATCTTGAAATGATGGATCAGCGCCTCCATCTGGGTCTTCATTTTCTCGCGGTCGGGCAGTACGATCTTTGGCGCGTCAGCTTTGACAGGGCCGCCGGGCATGCCGTCGAGCGCCTGCTGAACGATCTTGGTGCTCTCGCGCATCTCGATCAAACGCACTTCGTAGCGCGCCCAGGTGTCGCCCACAGTCGACGTCGGCACATGGAACTGGAATTTTTCGTAGCTCGAGTAGGGCATGTCGCGACGCAGGTCGATATCGACACCCGAAGCGCGCAATGGCGGGCCGGTGACACCGAGCGCAATAGCATCTTCTGGAGAGAGATAGCCCACGCCCTTCAAGCGATTCATGAAAATCGGATTGCCGGTGAGCAGGTTCGAGTATTCGTCGATTTTCTCGGGGAAAGTGTGGATGAATGCCTGCACGCGATCGAACCATCCGAGCGGCGGCTCCATGGAGAGGCCGCCGATGCGGAAGTAGCTGGTCATCATGCGCTGACCGGCGACGGCCTCGAAGAGTCTTAGGATTTCCTCACGTTCGCGGAAGGTATAGAGAAAGACCGTGAGCGCGCCAATGTCCATGGCATGCGTGCCGAGCCAGATGAGATGCGAGTTCAGCCGGCTCAACTCGGTGAGCAGCACGCGAATCCATTGCGCCCGCTCGGGGATTTCGAGGTTGAGCAGCTTTTCGACGGCCAGGCAATAACAAAGATTGTTCGAGAGCGGATCGAGGTAATTGATGCGGTCGGTGAGCGGAACCACCTGTTGGTAGAACTTGGCCTCGCAGGTCTTTTCGATGCCGGTATGAAGGTAACCGATCTCGGGGCGGACGCTCTGGATCACTTCGCCGTCCAGCTCGACCACCAGGCGCAGCACGCCGTGGGTCGCCGGGTGCTGCGGGCCCATGTTGAGGACCATCTGGTGCGGGCCAACGCTTTCAGAAGCCGGTAATTCGAAGAGGGCTGCTGCGCCGGATCTCTCGCTTGTAGATCTCTCGCTCATTAGCGGTAGCCCTCCACCGGGTAATCCTTGCGCAAGGGGTAACCTTTCCAATCGTCAGGCATCATGATGCGGCGCAGGTCGGGATGGCCGGCAAAACGAATGCCGAAGAGATCGAAGACCTCGCGCTCGAAGAAATTGGCGCCCGGCCAGACGGGCACGATGGAATCGGCATTGGGATCGGCTTCATCGAGCAGCACACGGAGCCGGATACGTTCCTTCATTCCAAATGACAGAATGTGGTAGCTCAACTGAAAGCGCGGCGCGAGGGGGTACCAATCCACCGCCGTCATGTCCTCAAAGAAGTTGTAGCCGGCGGTTTGGACTGCGGAGCAGGCGGCGCGAATCTCGCCGGGCGCGATGGTAAGCGTCAATTCGCCGAAATCGAACTTGGCGTCTGTCAGTGCATCGGGCTTCCAGGCCAGGAGCGCTTTGATCGCGGGGTGTTCGGGCATAGCTTCGAGGACTGCCTGTTTGCCCGAGATTGTCGGCGGTTGAGTGGCCATCCTACAGGTCCGCCTTGTCCTGGCTCCAATTGAGGATGCCCTTGCGCACAATATAGTAGAGACCGACGGCGACAAAGCCTAGGTAAACGAGCATCTCCCAGAAGCCAAACAGGCGCGAACAGCCGGTGAGCGCGGGCAGGCGACGGTAGACGACCGCCCAGGGCATCATGAAGACCACTTCCACATCGAAGAGGATGAAAAGGACAGCCACGAGGTAGAAGCGCACGCTGAAACGCCCGCGCGCGTCGCCTGTGGCTTGGATGCCGCACTCGTAGGCATCGAGCTTGATCCTGGTGTTGCGATGCCGGCCTACAAACCAGGATGCGGTGACCATCCCCACGCCCAGCAGGAATGCGGCAAGAATCTGCATCAAAAGCGGAAGATATTGCCAATAATAAGGATTCATGGCCGCCTTGCCCCAAATTAGATCTTCTGCGCCCGAAATGCTCTGAAAACGCAGGTTTCTAGTTCGAGATTAGGTTTTCAGGCTCATCCCGTCAAGGCAGCCAACGATGGCGTTCCCGCGATGGGCGATTCAGCGCGTGGCCGGTTCTGTTATGAAACAGTACCTTGGTCATCTGAAGATTGGAATGAGCCGCGCCGATGATTCGGGATGAGGATAGAAGCATGGCAACCTGCCCCACGATGCAAGCCCTCCCCATCCGAACCGCTTCGCCTGCCCCCACAAGAGGCCGCGGCACGGTGCGACGCCGCAGGATTTCACCGGAAGCCGGCCGGGCGATCGAGATTCTAGGCCACGCCATCGAATACCTTACGGACGAGTTTGTTCATGCTGGTGGCTCGTTCTCTGGGCCTGATCCGCAGGTGGAAGCGGTCGAGTTGCTGATGAGCCTGAACCGGAAGATTTATTTCGAATGCCCCGAAGTTACGGGCTTCGCCGATCGCCTTCGCGCGTGGGTGCATCCGCGGCCCGCGTGAGTCGGCATCCGCTTCAATTCTCGAAGTCCGGTTTGAGTAAAACGGATTCTCAGGACTCGCCGCGTCTCGGGCCTGTTGCCGTCACAGGATTTTCGTGTCTCGCCGAGCTTTCCATCGGCACGGAAAGAGCCGACAGCTAAAGGCTAAAAGCCAATAGCTGCTTTACTGTCCCAGAACCAGCACTCCGAACAACACCAGCCAGGCAAGGCCCATGGCGTGCCAGAACCATGCCGCTGAATCGACCGCGATCTGACGGGATTCGATGCGCTTGAACCGCGCCAGAGTGCAAAGGCAAACCGTCAAAGCGAGCACGCCGAGGATTAGGTGAGCGGCGTGCATTCCCGTCATCAGGTAGAAGAAATAACTGGCCGGCGTGGCCGATCGATCGAAGGCGAACCCCTGCGCGGTCAATTGCCTCCAGGCCATAGCCTGCCCACCGAGAAAAAGCAGACCAAGCACAAGGGTGAGCGCGATCCAGGGCAGGGTACGGCGCAGCGCGGGCCTGCCAAGCCCAAGCCATTCTTCCAGGACGTCAAGCTCGTGGAAGATATGCATGCGCGCCCGTTCCATTGTGAGGCTGCTTAGCAACAGGACAGCGGTATTGAGAAAAAGGATGGGTGGAAGCAGGACCGGATGCCAGTCTCCGACCTGGCGTAATGTTTGCGGGTCCATATGGGTGCCGGCCTGGCGCGCATAAAAGAGCGCAACCAGAACCACAAAGAACATCATGTCGCCGGCAAGCGCGACAAAGACGAAGGCGCGCGTGCGATGCAGCAGCTCGCGCGGGCCGCGCTGCGGCTTTCGCCAGTCGTCGTCGCCACCTCCGCCACCTCCGCCCGTAGGACGGCGGTCGACGGGCGGCTTGCCGCCAGTTCCGGGCGCCTTGCGCTCGATTTCAGCCGGGATGGGGGAGAAAATCGACGGCATCGAGTGTCCTCGATGGTAGGGTACACTTCCTCTTGCTTGGACGCACGAGGAACCGGAAGAGTGGGCTGGGGAATGAGAAAAGAAAACCGCTTGCTTGAAAGCTGCAAATCGCTACAAAGATTGTACCGCTGAACTCATTTGCTCGAAAACGGGTTGAAGACCCGGAAATTGAAGCGGGCAAAATCCCTCGCGTGAGCGCTGGAACGAGAAGCGGCGCAGCCTCTGTGAGCGAGCAGCGAACGCCCGCCCGAGCGGCAAACTCACCAACCTCTTGTCTGTAAGAGTTGGGATTCTTCGATGGCTGCGGCGGCCAGGCCCTTCATGGTGCCTGTGACCTGCTCGCTGACCTCGGCCAGGATCTTGGGGTCGTTCCAGTGTGTGGTGGCCATGACGATGGCCTTGGCGCGGGAAGCCGCCTCTTGGCGTTCCTTGGGATCGTTCTCGACATCGAGCGGGGTGGCGCGCTCCTTCATAAAGATTCCCGAGCCGACGAAGATGGCCTCAGCGCCCAGCTGCATCATCAGCGCCGCGTCGGCGGGCGTGGCAATCCCGCCTGCGGAAAAGTTGGGCACGGGCAGCTTGCCGCTCTGTGCCACGAGGCGTACCAGCTCGTAGGGAGCTTGATGGTTCTTCGCCGCGGCGTAGAGCTCCTGCTCGGTGAGAACGGTTAACTGGCGCATTTCGAGAGTGATCTGGCGCATGTGCTGCACGGCATGCACCACGTCGCCGGTGCCAGCCTCGCCCTTGGTGCGGATCATGGCCGCGCCTTCGGCGATGCGCCTGAGGGCCTCGCCCAGGTTGCGCGCGCCGCAGACGAAGGGCGTGGTAAAAGCATGTTTATCAATGTGGTGGGCCTCATCGGCGGGAGTGAGCACCTCACTCTCGTCGATGAAGTCGACGCCTAATTCCTGAAGAATCTGCGCCTCGGCAAAGTGGCCGATGCGGGCCTTGGCCATGACGGGAATCGAAACCGCCTGGATGATCTGCTTGATGAGGCCGGGCCGGGCCATACGAGCCACGCCGCCCTCGGCGCGGATCATCGCCGGGACCCGCTCGAGAGCCATCACCGAAGTGGCGCCAGCCTCTTCTGCAATACGCGCCTGCTCGACGTTCATCACGTCCATGATGACGCCGCCCTTCAGCATCTCCGCCAATCCAACCTTAAGGCGCAGGCTGGTTCCCGTCAGACTCTTGTTTTCACTCGTATCCGGCATGTGATTGACCTCGCTCGAGCGGAAGTAGGCGTGCTCACTGCATGGCCTGACCGCTGGCCCTTCTTCTGCTTCGTCCGCAGTGGATTGCGATGGTTAAAAGATTCCAATTCGCAAGCAATTAAACCGCTCGCTCGGCACCGGTTTACATGGGCTTGCGTAACCCCGCGAACCGCGCTCGCTCCGCTCACTCCGCTGTTCCCAGTTTAGCAGCGACGCGCATCTCCTGCTGCGTGGATTGACTGGTGCGTGGATGCGTTGGAGTGAACGCGGCGCAATTCTTAGTCCAATCCAATCTTCTCCTCGCTCCTCTGGACATCTTTCTGCTCCTCGACTGTACGAAATGGCTACAGTGCATCCATCGCCGGCGCAGGCAAGACCGCCCGTGGCCTCGGCGACAAACATTCCAGCGGCAGCGACAGTGGCGTCCGATGGCGCAGCCGGCGAGGCCGTGAAGGCGCTGGTTCCAGCACCGCCGCATCGGAGCGAAGAAAAGTCATCCTTCCCGGCCCCCGTTCTCGGGCTGCCCGTGGACCTTGCCGTGAGCGTCCCGGTGCGTGATTTTCGCATGCGCCATTTGCTGGCCCTGGTTCCGGGCCAGGTGATCGAGACGCAGTGGAATCACGGCAACGATCTTCCTCTCACGGCAGGCGATGTCGCGGTGGCATGGAGCGAGTTTGAAGTGGTGGAAACGCAGTTGGCCGTGCGCATCACGCGGCTGGAGTAACCCCGGCCAGGCTGGGTTTGGCCGGAGGGGCGCAAGGGGAACAGGCACAGGCGCGATGGGAATTGGGTCGGGTGCGAGAATCGGGCGGGCACGAGGATAAAGATGGCAATTCGAGCAAGTGGAGAAACGAAAGACGGCAGGGGATTGGGGGCGTGGCTGGTCGAAAAGCTGCGCGGCAGGCAGCGTAGTGAGCCGCGCCTTGCTCTGCTTGAGCGCATCAACCTGGCGCCGCGCCAGTCTCTGGAGCTGGTTGAAGCCGAAGGCCGCAGAATTCTGGTCGCGACTTCGCCCGAAGGAGGGCCGGCCTTTTATCCGCTGGACGGAAATCGGAATCTGCACTCGCAGCTCGGAACCAGCAGCGCACTGAGGGGACGATCGAGGACATCATGGTAGAGGTCCTGCTGCTTCGCGTGGCTCTAGCGGCTCCGGTGTCCGTACCTCTACTACCCGATTTGAACACCAAGCTGCGTCCTTCGGATGCGACGCCGTGGACGATCCTCGTCGTTCTCACACTGATCACGCTGCTGCCTGCGATCCTGATGGCCATGACGCCGCTGGTGCGGCTGCTGGTGGTCTTTCATTTCCTGCGCCAGGCGCTGGGCACGCAGACCGCGCCTTCGAATCCCACGCTGATGGGCCTGGCGCTGATGATGGCGTGGTTCATCATGACGCCGGTCCTGAATCAAGTCGACCAGCAGGCTGTCGAACCCTATCGCAACGGGCAGATCACCGGTATCGAGGCCATCGATCGTGGCTCGCAGCCGGTGAAGCACTTCATGCTCAAGTACGCGCGCGAGAAAGACCTGGCTCTGTTCACGGCGGCAGGCCAGATTCCCCGGCCCAACACGCCCGACGATCTTCCCATGCGCGTCGTGGTTCCGGCCTACATTCTTTCCGAGCTCAAGGCCGGATTCGCCATCGGCGCGGTGCTGTTTCTGCC